>NZ_JBXVPZ010000149.1:0-20657 GCF_057961495.1 Streptomyces sp. P5F9
AGGTCAGGGACGCTGAGCGGGCGGGAGGTGGGGCCGGGAGAGTTGCGGGCGCGGCTCGCCGGCGTGGACCGGGTGTGGATCGTCGCGCAGTCGAATCTGCTGCCCTCGCGCTGGGTGCCCGGAGACCCGACCGACCGGGTCAAACTCGACGTCGTGGACGGGGAGTTCGCGCGAAGACAGCAGTTCGTACGAGGGCGAGTGAAGCTGGCCCTCTACATCCGCCGGATGCCCCCACAGTCAATGCAGTCAATGCAGCCGGTGTCCGCGCCTACGCCTCATCCAACGTCGCCGAATCCAACGCCCCCGTGAGCTGATCGAGCCGCTCCCGCAGCGCACGGATCTCATCGATGTCGAACCCCGTCGCACCGAGGATCCGCCGCGGCACCTCCACCGCCCGCTCGCGCAGCGCGACCCCCTCATCGGTGAGCCGCACCTCCACCGAGCGTTCGTCGCGGACGCTGCGCTCACGCCGTACCAGACCGGCCGTCTCCAGCCGCTTGAGCAGCGGGGACAGCGTGCCGGAGTCGAGTCGCAGGTGTTCGCCGAGCTTCTTGACGGGCAGCTCGCCGTGCTCCCACAGCACCAGCATCACCAGGTACTGCGGATACGTGAGCCCGAGGTCCTTGAGGAGCACGCGGTAGACGCCGCCGAAAGCGCGCGACGCCGCGTTCAGGGAGAAGCAGATCTGCTGGTCGAGGCGGAGCCAGTCGGTGCTGGGAGCGTCGGCGGGAGTGGTGGTCATGCATCCAGGATAGCGCTAGCGGACCATTTAGTTGTGGACAATTGAATTGTGTGCTCTACTTATCGTCGTGAGGCGGTCCGGACACCCGGGCCGGCCACCCCCGTAAAGACTTCCGAGAGGGATGGTTTCCATGGACGCGATCTACACCGCCGTAGCCACCGCCACCCACGGCCGCGACGGCCGCGCGGTCAGCAACGACGGCAAGATCGACCTTCAGCTCGGCATTCCGGTCGAGATGGGCGGCAACGGCCAGGGCACCAACCCTGAGCAGCTCTTCGCCGCCGGTTACGCCGCCTGTTTCGGCAGCGCCCTCGGCCTTGTCGGCCGGCAGGCGAAGGTCGACGTCACCGACGCGGCCGTGACCGCCGAGGTCGGCATCGGCAAGCAGGGCGAGGGCTTCGGCCTCAAGGTGACCCTGCGCGTCGAGCTCCCCGACACCGTGGACGAGGCGACCGGCCGCAAGCTGGTCGAGACCGCCCACCAGGTCTGCCCCTACTCGAACGCCACCCGCGGCAACATCGAGGTCGACCTCGTCATCGAGTAGTCACTCAGTCACTACGACGTTTCTACGGCCCCGGCGACGAGCGCTGATCACCTCGTCGCCGGGGCCGTCGGCGTGCCCCGCGTCACCTCGCCGCGCGATCCCGTTCCCCAACGCCCTGCCCCGGCACCGGAGTTGGCACAGGCGAACCCACAAACGCCTTCCCCCGCACCGCGCTCTCCAGCAACAACGGCACTCCTACCACCGGCAACAGCCACACCAGCACGATCAACCGCCCACCCCACACACTGATATCGGGATGCGCGGCCTGCGTGAGAACCCCCGTGAACGCGGCCCCGATCAGGAACACCCCGAACGCCGGCCGCCGCACCGCACCCCACACCCCCGCACCCAGCGCGGCCGCGAGCATCGGCTGCCACAACTGTTGCCGCGTCCACTCCACCCAGAAGTCCGCTTCCAGGTGCAGGAATTCGGGCCACAGGCGCGTGCGGTCGGGGCGGGCGTAGTGATCGGTGAGTAGATCCTGGAGGCTGTCGGTCTGGGACGGATAATGGAGGGCACTGGCCAGAACAAGCGTGCCCAGTGCGGCAGTTGACCCCAACGCCGCGACCGCCACCAGCGCCCGCCCCGGAGCCCGCCCACGCCGCATTCGCCCTACGGCGACCAGCGCGCCCGCACCGGCCAGGCACAGCCCGAGGAACAGGGACTGCGAGTGCTTGACGGTGAAGAGGAGCACCAACGAACTACCCACCAGGGCGAGTCCGCCGCGTGTCCGCCGCCCGTTCAGCACCAGCGCGCAGCCCCACACCGCCGCCAGTGTCAGGGCCGTCATCAGCCCCTCGGTCATCGGCCGCATCGAGGTCGTCCCGCACGGCAGGACGTAGTAGAGGGCCTGCCCGGTCAGCGCGAGCGGCACAGACACGGACAACGTGCGCAGGATCAGGAAAACAAGGATCCCGCCCCCGACCGTGAGGACGACACTCGCCGACCACATCCCCCAGACGGGACCGAGCAGCGTCACGAACGGCACCAGGAACACCGGGTATCCGGGCCGCACTTCGAAGATCCGCATGAACCGTTCCGATGTGAACGGCGTGATGAACCCGCCCGTCTGCCCGGCCCGCAGCCGCGCGTTCACCCCCCGCCACTCCGCGTCCCGGCACTTCTTCGCGACCCGCGCGGCGGGATCCTTGCCGTGGAAGTTCAGCGGGTTCACGCTCTGTTCGCGCCGCGCGTTCTCCCCCTTGCTCGCGCAGCTGTAGTCGATGGCGACGGCCGCGGCCTCGCGCTCGCTCGCACCGCGCAGACTCATCGCGTACGACAGGTAGTTCTTCGTGTCGGGGGTCGCCCGCCCGGTGACATTGGCGAGTTGGAGCACCGCGAACACGGCGGCCAGCACCAGCACCCAGGTACGCGGCCTCATGAGGACGCCAACTGGTCGTGACCGGCGGCGGGTGAGGGGACCCGCCCACCGGATTCGGTCTGCGGCAGCCAGTCGACGTCACCGAGAAGCAGCGTCCGGACGACCCTCTCGGCGGCCCTACCGTCGTCGAACTCGCAGTACCGCGACCGGAATTCGGCCCGCAGCCGCGTCGAGTCCTCGTCCCGCCAGGCGCCCGACGCGAACAGCCACGCCAACTCCCGGTAGGAACCGGACACATGGCCCGGTGGAGCGGCGGTGACGTCGAAGTAGGTGCCCCGGCTGGCCGCGTACGCCTCCCGGTCGTCGGCGTGCAGCACGATCGGCCGGTCGAGGTTGGCGTAGTCGAACATCAGGGCCGAGTAGTCGGTGACGAGCGCGTCGGACGCCAACATGACGTCCTCCACGGAGGGTTCGTCGGTCGCGTCGACCAGAACACCGCGCCGGTGCAGGTCCGCGAGGCCCATCCCGCGCGCCGGACCGGTCGCGAGGGACGGATGCAGGCGTACGACGAGGGTGTGCTCCGGGCCGAGGTCCTCGGCGAACCGGGCCAGGTCAAGCCGGTCGACATGCCCGCCCCGGACGTACTCACGACGGGTCGGCGCGTACAGCACGACGGTGTTCCCGGCGGGGATACCGAGCCGCTCCCGAACTTCCGCCCCCGCTCCCGGTGTTGCGCCGACGAGGACGTCGTTGCGCGGGCTCCCCGTCCGCGCCGACGCGAAGTGACACGGATACGCCCGTTCCCACACCAGCTCCGAGTGCCGGTTGGCGACGAGGCTGTGGTCCCAGCGGTCGGCGCGGCGCAGCATCTGCGGTACGTCGACGCCGTAGCGGGCGCCGGGCTTGTCCAGCAGGTCGGCCGCCATGTACTTGAGCGGGGTGCCCTGATGAGTGTGGATGTGGACGCTGCCGGGGCGTTTGGCGAGGGTGCCGGGCCAGTTGACGTTGTTCACGAAGTACTGGGCCCGCGCGGTGACTTGGCGGTACCGCAGGGTGTCGAGGAGAACGTGCTCGACGTCCGGCGGCAGCAGCGCGGCCTGTTCGGCGTCGCGTACGACCCACACGCCCCGGAGGTGCGGGGCGATCTCCCGCGCCTTGTAGTAGACGGCGGCCGGGTCGCCGAGGACCCCGCGGTGCGAAAACGCCGAGTACACCACGAGGTTGGGGTCGAGTGACCGGCGCGCGTGCAGCGCGCCCCAGCCGCCCTTGACGCGTCCGGCCGCCGACTTGCGTGCCTGCACCGCCCGGCGTTCCAGCTGCCGCCCGGCGCGCCCCGCCTGCCGCCGCACGCGGTACAGCGCGTAACTGCCTTCCAGGGCACGGACTTCGGCGTCCACCTCCACGCCCGCCGGCTTGTGCTTGCGGAACAACTCGGCCGTACGGCGGAAGAACTCGGCCTTGTCGGACGGAGGAAGCCGGTCCGGCTTGGCGAGGATGTCGAGACAGTGCTCGCCCATCTTGCGGTGCAGGTACGGCAGCCAACTCGCCAGTTCCGGGCGGGAGTCGACGAACGCGAAGACCCGCTCGTACTGGTCGTGGATGTCGAAGTGCTTGCGGCTGGTGGTGGACAGGATGTTGCCCTGACGGCGCTGCCGGTAGTTCAGGCAGATCCGGTCGAGGGTGGCGATCCGCTCGGCGCTGAGCAGCACCGGGAACGTCCAGGGTGTGTCCTCGTAGTAGCCCGGCGGGAACTCGAAGGCGTGCTTGTGCACGAACTCCCGGCGGTACACCTTGTTCCACACGACCATCAACAGGTCGAGGATCTCCGGGTGTTCGGCGACCGTGAAGGTGTCGCCGACCTCCGTCAGGACGTGCGCGAGGACGTTGCGCCGGGTGCCGCCCCACCAGTAGGTGCGCGCGTAGTCGAAGACCAGGACGTCCGGGTCGCCGCTCGCGTCGAGCCGGTCGGCCATCGCGCGCAGGGCACCTGGGGTGAGGGTGTCGTCGCTGTCGAGGAAGAAGAGGAAGTCGCCGGTGGCCAGGGGCATTCCGGCGTTGCGGGCGCGGCCGAGGCCGACGTTCTCCGGCAGATGCAGCACCTGTACGCGCGGGTCGCGGGCCGCGTACTCGTCGAGGATCGCGCCGCAGCCATCCGGCGAGCAGTCGTTCACGGCGATCACCTCGATGTCCCGGTAGGACTGCTCCAGAACCGAGTCGAGGCACTCGCGCAGAAAGCCCTGCACCTTGAAGACGGGGACGATGACGCTGAAGCGGGGCACTTCGGGTTCAGCTCCTTACGAGGGTGGCGGCGGGGGCCGGGACGCGCTCCGCGAGCGGGATCACGGGCGGAACCGTCTCCGGCGGCTCACCGAGGAACACCCGGCGCACGACCCGCTCGGCGGCCAGTCCGTCGTCGAACTCGCAGAAACGGGACCGGAATTCGGCCCTCAGAGCCGTGGACTCGGGCCCCGCGTACGAGCCGTCGCGGAACACCTGCGCCAGCTCCTCGGGCGTGCGGGCGACAGGGCCTGGCGGCGCCTCCATGAGGTCGAAGTAGACGCCCCGCGTCTCCCGGTAGACCTCCCAGTCGTCGGCGTACACGACGATCGGCCGGTCCAGGTTGGCGTAGTCGAACATGATCGACGAGTAGTCCGTGACCAGCACGTCGGCGGCCAGGCACACGTCCTCGGAGGAGCGGTGCCCGGTCACGTCGATGATCCGGCCGCTGCTCTTGGCGCGGCCCTGGTCGTAGAAGTAGTGGGCGCGCAGCAGCACGACCACGTCCTCGCCGGCCGCCGCGCAGAAGGCCTCCAGGTCGAGTCCGGTGTCGAAGCCGGTCTGGTAGTCGCGGTGGGTGGGCGCGTAAAGGACGGCCGTCTTGCCCTCCGGGATTCCCAACTCCCGCCGCACACGGGCAACTTCATCGGCGGTCGCCGTGTAGTAGACGTCGTTGCGCGGATAGCCGTACTCCAACGCCTCGTACGAGCCCGGGAAGGCGCGCTCCCACATCTGGGTGGAGTGGCGGTTGGAGGAGATGTTGTAGTCCCAACGGTCCACCCGGCCAAGGAGTTTGGCGAAGCTGCCGGTCGCCGCTGCCACCACCGGGTACGTCGACTGGTCCACGCCCATCTTCTTCAGCGGGGTCCCGTGCTGCGTCTGGACGTGCACGCTGCCGGGCCGCTTGACGACGCCCTCCGCGAAGTTGGCGTTGTTCACCAGGTACTTGGCGCGCGCCAGCACCTCCCAGTACTTCCGGCTGCCGATGACGGCGTGCTCGACGCCCTTCGGTACGGCGTCCACCGCGTCCGGCTCGACCAGGAACACCGAGCGGATGTGCGGGGCGAGTTCGCTCGTCTTCGCGTGGATCGCGGCCGGGCTGCACGCGTAGCCCCGGCCCCAATAGGCGCAGTAGACAGCCAGGTTGGGGTCGAGCGGGCGGCGCAGGTCGAGGGCGTAGCGCAGGCGGGTGCGGAGCATCCGGGGGCGCGGGACCCGCTCGGCCGCGCCCGACGCCGACCTGTTGGCGCCGCGCAGGGCCTTGAACGCCGTGTACGCACCCGAGGCCAGCAGCCGGTGCTGCACCCCCAGACTCCCGCCCGGCGTACGGAAGTCGGCGGGCCGGTGCCTGCGGTAGAGCCGCCCGGCCCGGCGGAAGAAGGCGCGGTGCCCGGAGGGGAGCCGTTCGGGCCGGGAGGCGGTCTTCAGTACCACCGCGAAGAGCTGCTCGAACAGCGCCTGCGACCGCCCGGGAGTCAGACCTTGCGACGCGTCGAGCACCAACTCCACTTGGTCCAGGAGCTGATGGTGGTGCTCGCCCGGCAGGTTGAGCCGGCTGCCCTGCCTCCGGAGGAGATGCCGTACGACGACGGAGCGCAGCACGGCCACCCGCTCGGCGGCGACGGTGACCAGGCCGCCCCAGCCCAGGTCCGTGAACTGGCCGTCCGGGAAGGTGAGTTGGTGGTCGGTGAGGAAGGCGCGGCGGTAGGCCGCGCTCCACGCCGGGAGCTGTACGCCCGTCAACTGCGGTGCCTGGGAGGGGGAGAAGGCGCCCGTCGGGGTCTTCGCGAGCAGCGGGGCGGCTGGGTTGGTGGGCTCGCCCTCCCACCACGGGGTCCGTTCGTGCTCGAAGTACAGGACGTCCACGTCACCGGTCTTTGTCAGCCGGGCGTCCAGTGCGGCCAGCGCGCCCGCGGTGAGGGTGTCGTCGCCGTCCAGGAACAGGACGTAGGCGCCGGTCGCCGCCCGCAGACCGGTGTTGCGGGCCCCGCTCAGGCCTGCGGAGGGTGGGGAGTTGACCGGGGCCACCCGGGAGTCCCGTCCGGCGTGGCCGGTGGCGACGTCAGCGGCCGGGGAGCCGGGGGCGTCGCAGACCGGGATCAGCTCGAAGTCGCCGTAGGACTGCGCGAGGACCGAGTCCAGGGCCAGGGACAGCCGGCCGGCGACCCCGTGGGACGGGACGATGATGCTGAAGCGGGGCATTCTGTTCTTTCTCCAGTGGTCCGGAGGGGAGGTTCCGGGTCAGTGCGCGCGGCGGCCGGGGCGCCCGGTCGGACGCCAGGTGGACGGCCGGGTCGGGGTCGGGCGCGAGGGGCTTGAGGGCATGCGAACTCCCCGGTGTGGGAACGGCGTTCAGAGGCGGTCGGTGACGGGCTGGGACGCCGTGGGCTGCGGCACGGTGGCGAGGGGGGAGTGCGTGCGGCTCGCGGCGGCCGACGGGACCGGGTGGCGGTCTGCGAGCGGGACGACCGGGGGGAGGTCGCTCTCACCCAACACCACGTGGCGTACGACCCGTTCGGCGGCGCGGCCGTCGTCGTAGGGGCAGAAGCGCTCGCGGAACGCGGTGCGGAGTTGGGCCGAGCGGGAGCCGCGCCAGTGGTCGGTCGCGAAGATGTCGATCAGTTCGTCCTCGCTGCGGGCGACCGCGCCCGGTGGGAAGGCGCGCAGGTCGAAGTAGGTGCCGCGGGCCGCCTCGTAGGCCTCCCAGTCGTCGGCGTGGATGACGATCGGGCGGTCGAGGTTGGCATAGTCGAACATCAGGGACGAGTAGTCGGTGACCAGCGCGTCCGAGGCCAGGCACAACGACTCGACGCTGGGGTGGTCGGTGACGTCGATGATCCGGCCGCCGGACGCGGGGGCGAGGGGGCCCTCGTGCCAGTAGTGGGCGCGGGCCAGCACGACGAAGCGCGGGCCGAGGCGGCGCAGGACGCGGTCGAGGTCGAGGTGGGCGCGCTGAACGCGGCGGTAGTCGCGGTGAGTCGGGGCGTAGAGGAGGGCGATCGTGTCCTGGGGGATGCCCAGGGACTCGCGCAGCCGGTGCACGTCGGCCGAAGTCGCCTGCTGGAACACGTCGTTGCGGGGATAGCCGTAGGTGAGCGTCGTGTAGCTGCCGGGGTAGACGCGCTCCCAGGTCAGGGT
Organism: Streptomyces sp. P5F9; assembly: GCF_057961495.1. Taxonomy (NCBI): domain Bacteria; kingdom Bacillati; phylum Actinomycetota; class Actinomycetes; order Kitasatosporales; family Streptomycetaceae; genus Streptomyces; species Streptomyces sp. P5F9. The sequence goes on from NZ_JBXVPZ010000149.1 coordinate 8,023, forward strand.
GGTGTGGCGGTTGGCGGACAGGACGTGGTCCCACTTGTCGACGCCCTTGAGGAGTTCGGCGAAGTCCATGTCCCGTGCCGCGGCCGGGCGTTCCTGGAGGTCGAGGCCCATGTGCTTGAGCGGGGTGCCGTGTTGGGTCTGGATCATGACCTGGCCGGGGCGCTTGACCAGCCTGCGGTCGAAGTTGACGTTGTTCACCAGGTACTTGGAGCGGGCCAGCGCCGTCCAGTAGGAGGCGGTGTCCGGGCGCAGCCTGCGGGTGGCCGCCGGGATCGTGTGGTGGTGCTCGGGGCGGGCGATCCACGCCGTGCGGATGTGCGGGGCGTGGGTGCGGAACGCGCTCTCCAGCGCGCCCGGGTTGCAGCTGTGGCCGCGTCCCCAGTAGGCGGCGAACACCGCGCGATTCCTCAGCGGGAGCCGGAGTTGGACCCGGTAGTGGAGTTGGAGGATCGCTGCCCTGAGTGCGCGCAGGGCCTTCGCGGTGAGCTTGACCGTGCTGCGGCGCCAGCTCATCGCCGCCTGCAAGGTGCGGAACGTGCGGTGGACGCCGAAGTGGACGAGCGTGTGGCGCATGCGGGTGCGCAGCGGGACCGGGGTGCCGGGGATGCGGTAACGGCGATAGTGGGCACGGGCCTTGCGCAGGAACTCGGCGCGGGTGCCGCGCGGGAGGCGGTCGGGCTTGGTGAACACCGTCGTGAGGTGGTCGACCATGCGGCGGAACAACACCGGCCGCCACTGGGCGAGTTCGGGGCGCGCGTCGACGAACGCGAAGACACGGTCGTACTGGTCGAAGACGTCGAAGTGGCAACGGCTGGTGGTGCCGAGGATGTTGCCCTGGCGGCGCTGGCGGTAGTGGACGCAGACCCGGTCGAGGGTCGCGATCGTCTCCGCGGCCATCAGGACCGGGTAGGTCCACGGGGTGTCCTCGTAGTAGCCGGGCGGGAAGGCGAAGCCCTCGCGCTCGACGAACTCCCGTCGGTACGCCTTGTTCCAGGCCACCATGATGACCCGGAGGAGCCCGGGGCGGTCCTCCAGCCGGAAGGGCGCCGGGCCCCGTTCGGTGAGCTGGGCGGCGACCTTGTTGCGGCGGGTCTCGCCCGACCAGAAGGTGCGCGCGTAGTCGAAGACGAGGACGTCCGGCTCGCCGGTCTCCTTCAAGCGGTCGGCGATCGCCCGCAACGCGTCGGGCGTGAGCGTGTCGTCGCTGTCGAGGAAGACGAGATAGTCGCCGGTCGCCTGTTCCAGACCGGCGTTGCGGGCGCGGCCGAGGCCCTGGTTCTCGGGGAGATGGACCGCGCGCACCCGGGCGTCGCGGGCCGCGAACTCGTCGATGATCGCGCCGCAGGCGTCCGGCGAGCAGTCGTCGACCGCGATCAGCTCAAGATCGGGGTACGACTGGGAGAGCACCGATTCCAGGCATTCGTGCAGGTACGCCTGCACCTTGTACGCGGGGACAATGACACTGAACCTGGGCAAGGGACATCCATGGGTCGGTCGGCGCGGGCGTTCTGCCCGGGAACGGCCGATGGAGTGACTTGGTTACGGCGCGTACGGCATACGGGGGACGCACGGTGAACGAAAAGGGGCGGGCCGGTGACGGCCCACCCCTTCGAACTATGTGCCGTTTGCGGCTATTTGACCGCGCCCGCCATCACGCCGGACACGAACTGCCGCTGGAACGCGAAGAACACGGCCAGCGGGATCACCATGGAGATGAACGCACCGGGTGCCAGCACGTCGATGTTGTTGCCGAACTGGCGTACCTGCGTCTGTAGTGCGACCGTGATCGGCTGGGTGCTCGACTTGGTGAACACCAGCGCGACCAGCATGTCGTTCCACACCCACAGGAACTGGAAGATGCCCAGGCTCGCGATCGCGGGCCCGCCCAGCGGCATCACGACCCGCGCGAACAGCCGCAGTTCGCCCGCGCCGTCCAGCCGTGCCGCCTCCAGGAGTTCGCGCGGGATCTCCGCGAAGAAGTTCCGCAGCAGGAACACCGCGAACGGCAGCCCGTAGCCCACATGGAAGAGGATCACCCCGAAGATGGTCCCGAACAGGCCGATCTTTCCGAAGAGTTCGGCGATCGGGATCAGCGCGACCTGCACCGGCACGACCAACAGGCTGACCACGCCCAGGAACCACCAGTCGCGGCCCGGGAACTCCATCCACGCGAACGCGTAGCCCGCGAGCGAGCCGATCACCACGACCAGGATCGTCGCCGGGACCGTGATCAGGACGGTGTTCCACAGCGAGTTGGTGATGTCGCTGTTCTCCAGCAGCGTCTTGTAGCTGTGGAAGGTGAGTTGGGACGGCTGGCTGAAGACCTTCCACCAGCCGCTCGCGCTCATGTCCTCCGGCGAGCGCAGTGAGGACAGCAGCAGTCCGATCGTCGGCACCAGCCAGAACAGGCCGACGACGATCAGGAACACCCGGACCAGGCCCCCGCTCGCCGCCGCCGCGAGCCGCCCACCGAGCGACTCCCGCGCCTTGACGACCTCAACTGGCCCGGTTTTACCGAGACTTCCGGCATCGGTCGTCATCGCCTGACCTCCCGCCTGAGCCGACGCACGTTGAACAGCATCACCGGGATCACCAGCAGCAGCAGGAACACCGAGATCGCGCTGGCGATCCCCGGCTGGTCCTCCGAGAAGCCCTTCCGGTACAGCTCCAGGGCCAGCACGTTCGCGTCGTCCTGCGAGGAGCCCGGGGCGATGATGAAGACCAGGTCGAAGATCTTCAGCACGTTGATCATCAGCGTGACGGCGACGACCGCGAGCACCGGCGCCAGCAGCGGCACCGTGACCCGCCGGAACACCTGCCACTCGTTGGCCCCGTCGACCCGCGCCGCCTCCAGCAACTCCCTTGGTACGCCCGCGAGTCCGGCCGCGATCAGCACCATCGCGAACCCGGCCCACATCCACACGTACGACCCGATGATGGCCGGCGTCACCAACGACGGGCCCAGCCACTCCACTCCGTTGTACGGCTGCTTGAAGTTGCCTGCCGGGAGCCGGAGTTGGGCCCCGTCGGCCTTGGCGGGCAGGGTGAAGGTGCCGTCGCCGGAGGCCTTCGTCGAGGCGACCACCCTGCCGTCCTTGACTGCCTCGATCCTCATCCCGCCGTAGCCGAGTTCGGACGGGTCGACCCCGCCGAGCTTGCCGACGCCCTTGCCGCGGGTGAAGTCCTGCCAGGTCGTGCCGGTGATCTTTCCTGGTTCGGCCTTCGCGGCTACGGCCTTCTTGGCGCTGTCGGGCATCTGGTCGGGGGCGACGCCGACCAGTGGGAGCGTGACGGTCTGGCCGGTGTGGACCGTCGTACTGGTGATGAAGCCGCCGTGGTCCGCCTTGAGCGGCGACTCGCGGCCCGGGTGGGCGTTGGGGAACGCCGACGACGAGACGAACGTGTCGTGGATGCCCACCCAGACCGCGTTGGCGACGCCCTTGTGCGGGTCCTGGTCGTAGACGAGGCGGAAGATGATGCCGGCGGCCAGCATCGAGATCGCCATCGGCATGAAGACGACCAGCTTGAACGCCGTTCCCCAGCGCACCCGTTCGGTCAGCACCGCGAAGATCAGGCCGAGGGCGGTGGCGACCGTCGGCGCGAAGATCACCCAGATGACGTTGTTCTTCAGGGCGGTACGGATGCCGTCGTCGGTGAACAGGGCCTTGTAGTTGTCGAAACCGGCGAAGCCGTCGCCGGCCTGGTTGCCGAAGCTGCGGACCAGCGAGTACCCGATCGGGTAGACCACGAGCGCGCCGAGCAGCACCAGGGCGGGCAGCAGGAACAGCACTGCCACGGTCCTGCGGGTGCCGGTCACGCTCTTGCGACCGCGGGGAGGGACGGAGGCCCCGGAGGCCTCCGCCGCTGCCGATGCCATCTCGGGATCAGCTCCCGCTCGCGTACGCCGCCGCCGCGTCCTTCTCCAACTGGGCCTGCGTGCCCGCGACATCCGTCGGGTTCTTCAGGAAGTCCTGGAGGTCCTTCCACTCGCCCTTGCCCGGTGTACCGCCGAAGGACTGCGGGGCCTGGTCGGACATGTCGAAGCGGAAGTCGTCACCGGCCGCGATCAGCGCCTTGGCGATCGTCCGCTGCACCGCGTTCGGGTACGCCGAGTCCGGCACGTTCTTGTTGGGGGAGAGGTAGCCGCCGAGTTTGGCCTGGATCGTCGCCGCGTCCGGGGATGCGAGGAACGTCGCCAGCGCCTGGGCCGCCTTGGAGTCCTTCAGGATGACGGCCGCGTCGCCGCCGGAGACCACGGGCGCGGTGGAGCCGACCGCCGGGAACGGGAACACCTTCGCGTCGGTTCCCACCTTCGCCTTGGTCTCGCCGATGTTGACCTGCACGAAGTCGCCCTCGTAGACCATCGCGGACTTCGGCTGGTCGCCGCCGTTGAAGGTCTGGGTGACGGATGCGGGGAACTCGGTCTGGAGCGCGCCGTTCTGACCGCCCGCGATGTAGGCCTTCTTGCCCCAGATCTGGGCGAGCGTGGTGAGGGCCTGCTTGACGGAGGGATCCGTCCACTTGATCTTGTGCTGGGCGAGTTCGTCGTACTTCTCCGGGCCGGCCTGCGACAGATACACGTTCTCGAACCAGTCCGTCAGCGGCCAGCCGTCCGCGCCCGCGACCGAGAACGGGGTGACTCCGGAGTCGTAGACCGTCTGCGCGGTCGTCAGCAACTCCTGCCAGGTCTTGGGCTCCTTGGCGCCCGCGTTCGCGAAGACCTTGGCGTTGTACCAGATCAGCGACTTGTTGGCGGCCTTGTAATAGACGCCGTACTGCTTGCCGTCGACCTTGCCGATGTCCTGCCAGCCCTGCGAGTAGTTCTTCTGCAACTCCGCGAGCGCGTCGGCGCCGAGGGGCTTGGCCCACTTCTTGTCGACGGCCTGCTTGATGGCGCCGGGCTGCGGGAGCATCGCGACGTCCGGCGGCTGGCCGCCCGCGATCTTCGAGCCGAGGAAGTTGATGATCGGGTCCTGGGCGGGCACGAAGGTGACCTTGGCCCCCGTGCGCTTCTCGAACTCCGAGAGAACCGCCTTGAAGTTCTTCTGCTCCGCACCCGTCCACACGGCGGCCACTTCAAGGCTCGCGCCGTTCAGTTTCGGGAGGGTGACCGTCCCGGCGGTCTGCGAGGGACTGCTGGATTTACTGTCGTCGCTCTTGTCGCCGCCGCCTCCACAGGCGGCGAGCGAGAGCGTCAGTGCTCCCGCGGCGACAACTGCCGCTGTACGTACGGTTGTGCGTGTCCGGTGGGTGCTGCTCGTGCTGCGCATCACTGCCCCGTTCTTCGTTCCTCGTCGAACGCTCGAACGCTTCCGTGCGCACTGGTCTACGCCCGGTACTTGAACGCGGCAAGATGGCGTCCGCTGTCAAGTACGGGATCGTGATTGTGTCGTGACGTGGGGTTGTGTGGGCAGCCTGTGGACGATCAGAGGAGCGACGGCACCTCCGCCGCGGACACTGAGCGCGTGGCCCGCTCCAGCGCGCTGGCCAGGAGCGCCAAGTCCGTTGGCCCGTTGCCGAGTTCGCGGACGGGGCGGCGGGCCGGGGGATCGCCCATGCGCTGCCACTCCAGCGGCACGACCGTGGGGCGGAGCGTCGCCGTACGCGGGATACGGCCCGTCACGCGGCCACCCTGGAAGGGGGTCGCCCGGCCGTCCGGCAAGGTCAACCGGCCACGCCCCGGGGCGGGTTCGTCCGGTCCCTGGGTCGTCGCGTCGAGGGTGACGCGGAGGGTGAGGTGCCGCGCGGGTTCGGTCTCGGACGTACGCGCCTCCACGGCGGCCGCCGCCACCAGGTGCACGCCGAGCCGCTCGCCCTCGCGGGCCACCGCCTCCAGCGCGCGTATCACCGAGCCGGCCGCGGGACGCCCGGGGGAGCCGAGCGGGGGTCTCACCAGCGCGTCCAGATCGTCGACCACCACGACGAGCCGGGGCAACGGCGGTGCCGCCTCGGTCTGTTGACGAGCGGCAGCCGACGGGCGCAGCCGGATCGTCGAACTCGTCGGGGACTCCAGATCCCCGGCACCGGACGTGCCGCGCTGGGCGATGATCCGCCCCGACACCTCGTGCCGCGAGTGCCATTCGACGAAGCCGACCCGGCCCAGCAACTCGGCCCGCCGCTTCAGCTCGGCGCTCAGCGACTGCGCGAACTCCCGCATGCGCACAGGGTCGTTGGCGGTGAGATGGGTGGTGACATGCGGTACGTCCGTGCAGACCCGCAGGCCCTCGCCGTGCCCGCCTCCCCCAGAGGGGGTACCCCCAGCGCCGACGCTGTCCCGCCCGTCCATCAACACGATGCCGAGCCTGTCCGGGCGCTCGGCGGCGGCGAGGGACGCGACGACCGCCCGCAGCAGCTCCGTACGGCCACTGCCCGGCGGGCCCTCGATCAGCAGATGCGGGCCCTCGGAGGCGAGATCCGCGGTGACCGGCCCGCGCGGACCGGCCCCGAGCACCGCCCAGGCCCGCCCGCCGACGGCGTCCTTGTCGTCACCGGCATCCGCCCAACGCGTCAGCAGCGACGCCGGGGTGGCCCGCGCCAGCCCCAACTCGTCCAGCAACCGCGCCGATTGGGGCAACGGCGCCGACACACGCGCGTGCCGCTCGTTCGCGGGCCCGTCCACCCTGAGCGGCGCGAGCGCCCGCGCGAACCGCTCGGCCCACGCGAGGGACACCGCGTCCACGGCGGCGATGGTGCCGTTGCCCACGGGGCCGGGGCCGGAGGAGTCGAGGTCGTTCTGGCCGGGGCCTGCCTGGTCGGGGCGAGACGCCTCCGTGCCGGGGCGTGACGGCTCCGTACGGGGAGGTGACGCGCCTGTGCCGGGCCGGGACGCCTCCGTACCGGACTGTGCTGCTCCTGTACCGGACCGTGCCGCTTCTGTGCCGGGTCGCGACGCTCCCGCACCGGGTCGCGTCACCCCCGGACCACCGTGCGCGACCCGCAACAGCCGTAGCGCCGTGGCGACATCACCGCTCAGCAGGGCGACCGCCCCGCACTCCCGGAACGTCGGCGCCGCCGCGCAGGCCGCCTCGTAGGTCTCCGCCACGGGGGACACGGGCGAGGCCGCTTCCGTCTCGGCCAGGCACACGACGTGGATACCGGCCCGGGGCCCGTCGTGGGCCAGCCGCGCCACCGCCTCGCGCACATCGGCCCCACCGGGATCACCGTCCACCACGAGCACGGTGTACGGCCCCACGAAACCGTCCGCCGAGCCGTCACCGTCGTCGGTGCGGGCCCAGGCGGGGCGGTGGGCGGCGCCGCGGAGGGAATCGGCGGAGGAGCCGGAGGGCCGGGGCCGGGTGGCGCCGGAGGCCGGGTCGTCGGAGGTGCCGGAGCGGTGGTGGTGGGCGTCGTCGGTGGTGTTGTACGTGGTCGGGGTGCCAGAGATGCCAGAGGTGCCCGTCGCCCCGCGCTGCTGACGGTCGTCGGCCGTGTGCCGTGCGGCGGCACTCAACTGGCCTTCTGCTGAACCGTGTTGTGAGGCGAGTGAACCGTGTGGCGCGGTGCTGCCCGACCGCCCCTCCGCCGAGCCGCGCTGCGCCCCGATGCCCGGAGTACGACGGCCGGAGGTGCCGGAGGCGACGCTCGGCCGACCCGTACCGCGCGCGTCCATGGCGTGGTCCTCAAGCCGCCGCAGCAACTCGTCCGTCCGGGCCGTCGCCTGTTCCCGGTCGTAGGCCAGCAGCAGGCGGCAGTCCTGGCCGTGCCCGGGGCGCAGGTGCGGCAGCCAGCCGAGCCAGGACCACTCGGCGGTGCGCTCGGCCACCGTACGCGCGCGGTCCGTGCTGATCAGCACGATCTCCAGGGCGTCGGGGGAGTGCAGCGCGGCGAGCTGGGCCACCACCGCGCGGGCCAGCCCCGAGAGCCGTGCGCGCGGACCGGCCAGGCCCAGCGCGCCGACCTCGCGCAGCCCGGAGGTCACCGGCACCGCGGGCAGCAGCGCCGAGCCGTCCGGTGTCGCCCGGTCCGCCGTGCCGAGCCGCACCGTGAGCGCCTCGGGGTGCCCCGGGGCGCGCTCCCACAGGCGGGGTCCCGGACCCAGGGCGGTGAGCAGCAGGGCCGCCGGGTCGGGCCAGGTGTCCGGTTGCTGGAGGACGACGGGCGGGGGCTGCACGCTCTCGTCGGCGGCCTCCTCGTCGTACGACGACTCGGGGCCCTCGGCCGTCGACTCGCCGCGGCCACCCGTCAGGCGCCGTGCCCACTTGCCGATGCCGCCGCGCCTGCGCACGCCCTGCGGTACGTCGGTGCCCCGGAGAGGGGTGCCCTTGCGTCCGCTGTGGGCGTCGGTGTCGTCGTACGGGGGGATGCGGGAGGTCGTCGTAGGCGCGGAGAACACGTCCTCGGCGCCCTCCGGCCGCTCGTCGCCGAGAGGCTCGCCGAACACGCCGAAGCGGCCCGCGTGGGTGTCGCCGCCCTCGTGGTCGACGCGGTGCTCGATGCTCGGGGCGCCTGCCTGGCTCGGGACCACGAGGGGTTCGCTGCGCGGGCCGGCCGGGGTGCCGGGGGACACGCGCACGTGGCCCTCGCCGTCGGGGGCCGTCTCGGCGCGCGCTCCCGGGCCGCCGGACGGGGTCAGCCGTAGCGCCGACTCACCGATACGGAGCAGCGCGCCGGGGGCGAAGCGCACCGGGCGGGTGCCCACGCGCGTGCCCGCCAGGGTCGTGCCGTTCGTCGAGCCCAGGTCGGCGACCGAGACGCGGCCCCCGGGGTCGACCGTCACCGCGCAGTGCAGCCGGGAGACGTCCGGGTCGTCCAGCGGGACGTCGGCGTCGGCGGAGCGGCCGATGTGGATCTGGCCGCCGTGCAGGAGGTGCACCCCGCCCGCGTCCGGGCCCGCGACCACATGGAGCTGGGTCGGGGCGTCGTCCAGCTCGGGATGGGCCTCGGGCTCGGCGGGGGCGCCCAGGGACAGCACCGCGCCGTCCGTCAGCGGCGGCTCGCCGAGGGTGCAGCGCTGGGTGTCGAGGCGCTCCACGCCCGCGTACAGCACGATCGGGCCGCCGGACTCACGGCTCCGCTCGGACTGCGACGCGGCCGCGTCGGCGGAGACCGCCGAGGCCAGCGCGGACGCCACCGCGGCCAGGGCCGTGCCGGCGGGCGCGGTGACCAGCACATCGCAACTCGCGGAGCGGCCCCGCGGCTGCGCGGGCGGCCCCAACGGGTCTACGACGGTCAGCCGGATCTGCATCGCCGTCAGCGGTCCCTTCTGCCCGGGCACGGAATATTCCCCCACCCCGCGCGAGCACATCGGCCAGTACTGCACGCATCCTCGCACCTGCCACTGACAACTCGCCCGGGGCCCGGTAGCAAGTGATCTTGATTGGTCAGCTCTGTCCCCAAAAGTGCCTGACCAGTGCCGTACCGGTGATCGGGTGAGACCGGTCATGTCCGCCTTCGGTGACCATTGGGGCAACCGGGAGACCGGGGAGAGCGTCTTTCCTTCGAACATGTACGGCGATGCTTACGTAGGTAGCCGCAAGAGGGGCGGCACTACAGTGGACCGGAACACAGGCAAGCAGCAGGGAGCGCAGACGTGCGGCCGGTAGGCAGCAAGTACCTCCTGGAGGAGCCACTCGGACGCGGCGCCACGGGCACCGTCTGGCGGGCCCGCCAGCGGGAGACCGCGGGCGCCGAGGCAGCCGTACAGGGCCAGCCCGGCGAGACCGTCGCGATCAAGGTCCTCAAGGAAGAACTCGCGAGCGATCCCGACATCGTGATGCGGTTCCTGCGCGAGCGCTCGGTCCTGCTGCGTCTGACCCACCCGAACATCGTCCGGGTCCGCGACCTGGTCGTCGAGGGTGACCTCCTGGCGCTCGTCATGGACCTCGTCGAGGGCCCCGACCTGCACCACTATCTCCGCGAGAACGGCCCCTTCAGCCCCGTCGGCGCAGCCCTGCTCACCGCGCAGATCGCCGACGCGCTGGCCGCCAGCCACGCCGACGGCGTCGTCCACCGCGACCTGAAGCCGGCGAACGTCCTGCTCAAACAGGGCGGCGGCCAGATGTACCCGCTGCTCACCGACTTCGGCATCGCCCGCCTCGCCGACTCCCCGGGCCTGACCCGCACGCAGGAGTTCGTCGGCACGCCCGCGTACATCGCGCCGGAGTCCGCCGAGGGCCGCCCGCAGACCTCCGCCGTGGACATCTACGGCGCCGGCATCCTGCTGTACGAGCTGGTCACCGGCCACCCGCCGTTCTCCGGCGGCTCCGCCCTCGAAGTCCTCCACCAGCACCTCAGCGCCGAACCGCGCCGCCCCTCGACGGTCCCCGACCCCCTGTGGACGGTCATCGAGCGCTGCCTGCGCAAGAACCCGGACGAGCGGCCCAGCGCCGAGAACCTCGCGCGCGGCCTGCGCGTCGTCGCCGAGGGCGTCGGCGTGCACGCGAACTCCGCGCAGATCGCCGCCGCCGAGAGCGTCGGCAGGCTGCTGGCCCCCGACCCGGCCCCCGCAGCCGTACCGGGCGTGCCCGGCGCCGCCGACCCGACGCAGGTCCTGTCGCACAGCGCGGGCGCCTACGACCCGAACGCGGCGACCAGCGTCCTCCCGCACACCAGCGGCCCGGTGGGCGCCGCCGACCCGACCACCGTGATGCCGAACCGAGGCGCGGCCGACCCGACCACGGTCATGCCGCAGAACCAGGCCGGGCAGTACGGCCAGCAGAACCAGCAGAACCAGTCCGGCGCCGGCCCCGAGCAGCCGCACCCCTGGCAGAACCAGCTGCGCGCCGCCCGCGACCGCAACGAACAGACGCAGTACCAGCCCTACCTCGACCCGGGCGAGGATCCGCTGCGCCGCCGTCCCCAGCGCCAGGTCTCCCACCCGCAGCAGCAACCCCGCCAGGCCGCCCCGCAGCGCCCGCAGCAGCGGCCGCCGCAGCGTCAGCAACCGCAGCAGCAGGGCGGCGGCTACGGCCAGCCGCAGCAGCACCAGCCGCAGCAGTACGCCCCGCCGAGCCGCCAGCAGCCCCAGCGGCCGCCGGAGCCCGCGCGGGAGCCCCGCCAGTCGCGGCAGCGCAGCGCCAACCCGATGAAGATTCCCGGACTCGGCTGCCTCAAGGGCTGCCTTTTCACGGTCGTCCTGCTCTTCGTCGCGGGCTGGCTGGTCTGGGAGCTGACCCCGCTTCAGGACTGGATCGGCACGGGCAGGAGCTACTGGCACGAGATCAGCCACGTCGCCGGACAGGTGAGCAGCTGGGTCAAGGACCTGAGTTCCGCGACCGGCAACTGACCCCTGAAAAGCCCAAGTCGGACGCCGGGTTGGGGATTTGTCGACACCCAGTGGGTGATTTCCGCCTCCGCGGTGAAGGTTGGCTCATCTGACGCGTAGTTTTAACGACAACACGCGTCTGGTAGGAGCAGCCTTGGCACGGAAGATCGGCAGCCGGTACACCGCCAACCAGATCCTGGGGCGGGGCAGTGCCGGCACGGTGTGGCTGGGCGAGGGACCCGAGGGTCCCGTCGCCGTCAAGCTGCTGCGCGAGGACCTCGCGTCCGACCAGGAACTCGTCGGCCGCTTCGTGCAGGAGCGCACGGCCCTGCTCGGCCTGGAGCACCCGAACATCGTGTCCGTACGGGACCTGGTCGTCGACGGGAACGACCTCGCCCTCGTCATGGACCTGGTCCGGGGCACGGATCTGCGCACCCGCCTCGACCGCGAACGCCGGCTCTCCCCCGAGGCGGCGGTCGCGATCGTCGCCGACATCGCGGACGGACTCGCGGCGGCCCACGCGGCCGGCGTCGTCCACCGGGACGTCAAACCGGAGAACGTCCTCCTCGACATGCAGGGCCCGCTCGGCCCCGGCGGCGCGCACCCCGCCCTGCTGACCGACTTCGGGGTCGCCAAGCTCATCGACTCCCCGCGCCGCACCCGCGCCACGAAGATCATCGGCACGCCCGACTACCTCGCCCCCGAGATCGTCGAGGGCCTGCCCCCGCGCGCGGCCGTCGACATCTACGCCCTGGCGACCGTCCTGTACGAACTCCTCGCCGGCTTCACCCCGTTCGGCGGCGGCCACCCCGGCGCGGTCCTACGGCGGCACGTCACCGAGACCGTCGTACCGCTGCCCGGGATCCCCGACGAGCTGTGGCAGCTGATGGTCCAGTGCCTGGCCAAGGCCCCGGCCTCCCGCCTGCGCGCCTCCGAACTCGCCGCCCGCCTCCGCGAACAACTGCCCCTGCTGGCCGGCATGCCCCCGCTGGACGTCGACGAGCCGGACACCGAGCAGGAGGAAGCGGAGCAGGAGGAGACCCCGGCGGCCACGCCCGCGCGCGGCGAGCGGGTACGCCGCGGCGCCGTACCGCTGGTACCGGGCGCCAAGCCCGCCGACTCCAACCGGGACACCCATACGTCGATGCGGGTCCCAGCGCCTGACGAGCTGGCGGGCGGACCGCGCGGGACGGCACGCGCCCCGCGCCCTGCGGGTGCCCCGCGCCCCGGCTCGGCCCGGCACCGGGCGGCGACGCGACGCCGGCGGCTGACGCTGGCGGCGGCGGGGGTGGTGCTGGTCGCGGCGGTCGGGGTCGGTACGTGGGCGGCGACGTCGGGCGACTCCGGCGGGGACTCCCCGGACACGAAGAACTCGGCACCGGCTTCGCCGTAAGGGTCCTTCGTTTCTCGCCCCCGCCGCCCCTACCCGTCC
>NZ_JBXVPZ010000150.1:0-20572 GCF_057961495.1 Streptomyces sp. P5F9
GTCCTGCGGGGGGTACTTCGGGGTGAACACGATTGATCTCCCTTCGGGTCGGGCTTACTTGAGGACCGTGGCGATGGCGGGAGCGAGGACGCTGCCGGCGATGAGGTAGCCGCCGAGCAGGAGCACGATCACCAGCCACACGGGCGGGCGGATGAGCTTGATGCCGAGCCATCCGACGATGAGCAGGGCGAACCAGAGCGGAACAGCCATGACGTGATCTCCCTTTCAGGCCGTGCAGCGGTGGGTGTGGGCGGCGAGTTCGGCGGCGGCTCGGTCGTGGTAGTCGCTGGAGAAGCCGCAGTCCGGCGCGGTGCAGGCGGCGGCGTGCTTCTCGCGGCCCCGGTCGTCGTTGTAGGTGGCGACCTGGACGGGGCCGATACGGATCACGTGACGGAAGCGGCGGTACGCGGTCACGGGTCAACTTCCTTTCTTCTCAGGTGAGTTGGAGTTGTGCGGCGATCGCGGCGGTCATCGGTGCGGGCAGTTGGAGCCGGGTCGACAGCACGTCGGCGGGCATCGGAGATCCGGTCGAGACCCGGTGGGCTTCGGCGATCTTCCGGGCGTGGTCGAGGAGCGCGACCGGAACCACGGGCGCGGGAGCCGCAGGCGGCTGGGGTGCGGCGGTGAGTTCCGGTGCCGGGTCGACCGCAGGGGCGGGCTCGTCGGTGCGGTGCATCTCGACTTCCGGCGCGGCCACTTCGTCCACAGGCTGTGGAGCGGGCGCGGTGGTGGGTGAGTGGACCAGGAGGGTGCCGCCCAGAAAGGCGAGGGCGGGCCAGCCGGCGACGAGGATGCGCAGCCAGGCCGGAACGTGGTCGAGGTCGAGGAGTCCGGCGGTGGCGACGTTCGCGCCGAGTGAGGCGGACAGGGCGATCACGAACCAGGTCCAGGCCGCGCGGTCGCGGCGGGCGGTGCGCAGTCGGCGCCAGGCGGCGACCATCAGCAGGTCAACCGAGACCGGATAGGCCCAGGCCTTCCAGCCGGACTGGTGGGCCGCTTCGGCGAGGTCGTGAAGGTGGGCGAACGAGAGGGCGCCGGCGATGACGGCTTGGATCAGGACGGCGTCCAGACGGACCGAGCGGGCCATGAACGGCACCTCCCTTCAGGTGAGTTGGGCCAGGAGCGGGCGGGGAAGCGATCTCCGGCCGCCCGACCCCGGCAGGTCATTCGGCGGGGGCTTCGCCGCTGCCCAGGCAGTTGAGGCAGAGGCCGGTTTGCTGGCCGACCGCGCGGCGCTTGCGGCCGACGTGGACGGTGCGGGAGACCTCTCCGGTGCCGTGGCAGACGGGGCAGTCCTTCGCGTCGGTCTCGCGGGCGGCGGTGTCGGGAGTGGTCATGAGCGGCGATCTCCTTCCGGTTTTCGGCATGGCTCGGGTAGGGAGTTGGCGTGAGGCGGTCACGCCGACCGATGGAGCACAGGGGATCAGGGCTTGATCAGCAGCGGGGTGCTGACGAGCGGCGAGGACGCGGCCGGGGCGAAGGGCCGAAGGAACGGCAGGTCGGGCACCAGGTGCTCGAAGTCCCGGCAGACAGCGGCGACCTCGTCGCGGGAGACCTCGGGCGTACGGATCAGGGACCAGCCGCCATCCGCATCGGTGGCCACGGCCGTACCGGGGCGGCTCGCGGGGATGGCGCAGGCGACAGGAACCGCAGCCGGAGCGACATCCTTCAGCCCCATCTCGGCCGTCTCCTTGTCGTTGACGCGGTGCACGACCCGCCCGGTGAGCTGAGCGCGCAGCATGGTTGCGCCCTTGCCGAGGTCGGAGCCGAAGCGCTGACCACAGATCTCCAGGTAGATGCCGACCGAACGGGCCATCTGCGCCAGCCGGATCAGCGCCGTGACGATCCGCGTACGGCGGTCCTCGTCTTCCTTGCGGGAGATCAGGAAGAGTTCGGCGATCTCGTCGACCAGGACCACGACCGGTGCCGGCCGCAGGTCGTCGGGCAGTTGCCAGATGTCCGAGACGCCGTACAGGTGCAGCAGGTCGAAGCGGTCTTCCATCTCCGTGACCAGCACATCCGCCAGCGAGGCGGCATCGTCCGGGGTGGTCGCCAGGGCCGACAGCCGGGGCGCGAACACGGACTGTTCCACCCCGCGCTTGCAGTCCATGCCCACCAAGGCCACGGGCAGTTGAGCCAGCCCCTTGATCAGGTTGCGCTGATACGTGGACTTCCCCGAGCTGTTCGCACCCAACGTGAGCGCCATGGGCACGTTGCGGTAGTCCCGCTCGAACACGGTCCCGTCGTCCCGCAGCGCCACCGGCACCACCAGGTCACGGGGCTGTGCCTTGCGCGGCATCCGCACCCGACGCAACACGTCGTACCCGGTCATCCGCAGTTCCACGAACCCCGGCTTGATCACCGCCACCCGCACCGCGTGCACACCCCAGGCATGCCGCAGCCGCTCCGTGGAGGCGATCACGTCAGCAGGCTCCAGGCCGGCCGGAAGACGCAGGGTCACCCGCAGTCCGGTCATGGTGCCCCGAACCCGGCGGATCTTCGGCGGAACCGGCTGGACCTGCCGGCGGGCGACGTTGCGGGCCATGAACGCCCGCAGGCCGGAGGGCTGGACCGTCAGCCCGCACACGTCCATGGTCGAGCGGTACGTCACCGTGAACCGGCCCCACGTGGCGGGCAGACCGACCAGCGACCAGTACGCGCGAGGAGCGCGGTACTTCGCGTAGCCGAGACCGCCGACGCCGGCTATGGCGCCCGTGGTCTCCAGCCACATCGTCGCGTCGGTCATGATCAGGCCCCCAGCGGGGTGACCGCGACCGCGCGGAACGAGATCCCGTGGCGCTTCTGGCCGTTGAACTCGTTCTCCCAGTCACGCGCCTTCAGCCCGGTCACGATCACCGGCATGCCCGGGGCGAGTCCCTCCGGAAGCCCGGTCTCGGGAACGGTCACCTGGTAGAGGTTGCCCTCCCCCTCATCCGAGACCAGCAGGCCCACGGTCGACAGCCCCGCGTTCGTCTCCCGGTCCACGGCCCGCTCACCGGTCTTCTTGTTGACCATCTTCGGCTCCGGCGCGGTGGCCACGAACACGACAGCGGTCGAAACGTCGATCTTGAACGACGGCATGCGTCACTCCCTGGTACGGCGGAAGAGTCCAAGCTCTTCGCTCACGGCAGCTTGTATATCCAAGCCGTGTCATCACCGTAGGACTCCCAACTTGGATATGCAAGTGGGTAGTTAAAAAAAAGAGGGCCCGAAGGCCCTCTAGGTGAGACTGCGCAGGCCGACATGTCAGGGGACGTCGATCACGTACCGGAAGACGTGTCGATCACACGGAACGCGTGAATCGAGCACTTCGACCACCTGACCTGCGGCGGTGTGTGCGGTCCGGAAGACGCGAGCCAGGGGCACGCCCGGCGGGATACTCAGCGTGTCGATCTCAGTTGGACTCGGCATGCCGATCTCAAGGTCTTCGACGAACTGGACGATCCGCTGCTTCACCGGCCCCTGGGGATCTTCGATCAGCCGACTCACGCCCCCGCGAATCCGACGCGGCTCTTCGACCTCCGTGCCGCCGAACAGCGCGGCGGGGTAGTACCCGTCAACGAGCTGCATGGGTGCGTCGTTCACGAAGAACGCGCGCCGGCGGACGATGACGGATGTGCCCTCTTCCACCCCGAGTCGTGACGCGATTTCGGGGGGAGCCGGCAGTGTCCGAACCTCCAGGATTCGTTGCTCGGGACGAAGGCCTTGGGCGGCGGCTTCGGCGTTGAAGTTGCTGACGCCGGTCTGCCGACGCTCCCTGAAGTTCGCCCCCGTGGTGAGCATCTGGACGTTTGGACGGGGGCGAACGAACACCCCGCGCCCCTGTTCGCTGATCAGCAAGCCGTCAGCTTTGAGCAGTGCCAGGGCCTTGCGTACCGTGACGCGTGTCGTGTCGTACTGATCCTTGAGTTCGTTCTCTGAGCGCAGCTTCTCGCCCGGAGGCAGGTCTCCGGAAAGGATCAATGCGCGAAGCTCATCCGCAATCCTCCTGTACGTAGGAAGATCTTTCTCGGACATCTAGGTCACCTCAACTTGGCTATGCAAGCTAGCTTACGTGACCGCACTGACAGAGTCACTTGGTGAACGCCCACCCGCTCCAGCGTTCGACGCGGACGATCACGACGGGTCCTTGTGGGGGGTGATCGCGGTACTGCTCATATTTGTCTTGCAGCAGTTCAACGGCCTTTAGCCGATCGTCGCCGTTGTCCCAGACTTCCGCTTGACCGTCGCCTCTTGACCACCAGAGCGTGGACCAGTCGGGGGCGTAGTGATCCACGAGGACCGCCACGTGCGGATTCTCTCGAATGTTCCTGAGCCGCCGAAGGTTCCATGAGGTCTTGGGCTTGTGATCAATCGCGAAGAACACGGCATCGTCACTGATCGCAAACGTGATCGGTACGACGTGGGGGACACCGTCGGCACCAGCAGTCGCCAGGCGGGCGACCGGCGACGAAGCGAACCTTGTACGAGCGTCAGCAGAAGCAAGCTTCATATGGTCACCGTATCCAGCCGGGCGGACGAAGGCAGGGCCCGTTCAGCTCGATCACGAGCTGAGCCAGGTTCGACGATCGCGAGCGACGCCATAGACGAACTCGATCTCCTCCGGCCCGAGTACCCCTATTTGTCGCCGGAATGACGAGATCTCTCGATCCTTGATCACTTTGACATCACCCAGGGACTGGGCTATCACGACGTTGGCGGCAGAAACGAAGACCAGCACCGGAGCCACCTTCACTGGGAAGCCGCAAGCTCTGGTCAGCACCGCTGACGCCCTATTGCCCTCATGGCGACTGTTACGGACGTACGGGTGCCCTCGACCGCCGTTCACCTTCACCGCGCTGTCGCCGACCCAAACGCGGGCGTTGCGGAAGTACTTGGTGTTCAGGCAGAAGACGCCACCGGGTCCGATCAGTAAATGATCGATGTCTGCCCCGCTCGGGAGAGGTATGGAGTGGAGCGGATGCCAGCCCCGCCTTTTGAGCCGATCAAGCTTGGCGCCGGCGATCCGTTCCCCAACAACTCCCTTCCGCCAGGAATCGCTGTCGTCGTTCTGACGCCACAGGCGCATCACCTGCCTGCTCAACCAGGTTGGTGCACCCTCCAGTTGAGGAAGTAGGGAGTCACCGGGTCGGTTCACGGCGAGATCGTCGGTCAGAGACAGGGGAGGAAGACCAGCCGTTGAAGGCAGCGCGGCAGAAGCATCACGGGCCGAGGGGCTCACTAGATGGGGCGCCAGGACATCCAATACTTGATCTCGGTACGACGCCTGAAGCACCTTGAGATGCCCGGACTTGCAGTCGTACCAGGCAACAGTGTCGCCTCCCTCGGTGGTCACGTAGAGCCGATCGTGCCCATGGCGCTTCCACCGCTTGACCACTAAGCCAGGCATTCCCACCCCCGCCGACGACGCCGCATCACCGTGATGGGACCAACTCCCGCGCCAAACGGCAAGAAGGCATCCGGTCATCAACTCGCGGACTGTCCAGGGTTGTTACAGGTTTCTCTACCTCATCAAGTGCCCGCGCAGGCGCGGGCTGGCCCCTGGGCTCCGGCCCCTCTGCGCCTTCGGCGCCGGGGCCAAGCCCTGGGGCCGCAGCAAGTTACGGCCCCGAGTAGAGACCTGAACATGCAGTTGCCACGGTCACGACCATGCCTCCGGCGGGGGATCAGCCGGCACCGGGATGGAGGGGCACCGTACGCGGCTGCGGGCCCGTAGGGGTGTGCGTGGGGTGCTTCCATCCCGACCACCATCGACCCAGGCAGAGCCGAGCAGACGAGGCCCCTGGCGTCCAGGTCGTTCGTACAGTGGCGCGCTCCACCTGGACGCCAGGGACCACGCCCGCTCCACGGTGTGTGGGTCGACGGCGGACGGGATGGAAGCTGGGGCGAGTGGTGGGTCTCGGTGGGTGCTATGTGCCGGTATTACCGACTATTAGTCGATTGCGAGGTATGCGCCTAGGCCTGTGCCGGGTGCGTGAGTCGGTTGGTTTCACGTGAAACATCGACCTGTCCCAACTACCTTACAGGTAGGGCGTGTTGAGGAAGAATCAATCCTCGTCATCCGACGAAGAGCCCCGTCGCACGGAGAACACCAGGACCCCAACCAGCGCCAGGATGACCAGGACCACGACCAGTCCCCAGATTCCTGACACCCAACCTGCGCTGGCGTGGCGCTTGAGAGGCGACAAGCCGCCGGGCCCAACAGCGAAGAACTCACGCCCCGCATCCCCCAGATTCATGGGCGCAGCGTATTGCCGCCTACGATCCAAGGCTAGGGGAACGGATCGACCGGGAGGCCAGGACGGAACCTGTCACCCGGCCTTTATCAAGAGCGCGTGGCGTGCCCCTGGCGTGCCCGTTCGGTCGGGAAACAGCGGGGAGCCGCGATCGCTGGCAGACAATGCTCACGAGAACGGCCCCCGACCGATTTACCTGGTCAGGGGCCGTTCACCTGCGGTGGGTGTGGGATTTGAACCCACGGTCACATCGCTGCGACGACGGTTTTCAAGACCGTTCCCTTAGGCCGCTCGGGCAACCCACCTGCGCAGCCGCCCACCAGGGACGGAGCGGGTACAGCGTACCGGCACCGGGCGGTTCGCGGGTGGCGTGGCACCGCTTGGGGCCGTCCAGCGCAGCTACTCCCGCGCCGCCCCCAGGAAGTCGTACCCGACAAAGTCCCCGACCGGAACGAACCCGATGCGCTGGTAGAGGGCGGAGCTGGTGGTGTTGGCCGGGTCGGCGAAAAGGACGACGTCTGTCGCGCCAGCGGCTAGTGCGGCTCTGCTCACCTCGACCGTCACGGCGCCCGCGTAGCCACGGGCCCTGAGGTGGGCCGGGGTGTAGACGGGGTCGATCCGGACCATGTCGGCGGTCATCGAGGTCACGGCCGCCATGGAGGTAGGGATGCCGTCAGGGGTCTCCCAGAACGTGAAGTGTCTGTCGCCGAAGCGCGAGGTGGCCCAGCCGCCGGCGTCGATGGCGTCTATGGAGACGGTCTCTCCGACGTCGACGCAGAACTCACGGCACCAGCGCACGACTTGGTCGCGGTCCTGCTCGCCCGCGACTCGGCCCCGGCCCTCCGGGGTCGGTTCCGGTGGGGTGAGCGTGCCGAGACGGTGGAGACGGGCACCCCAGCTGCGTACCGACGTCGCACCCGTGTGCCGCTGCCAGGCCTCGGCGAACGTGGTGGCGGTGTCGTGGTCCGAGATGACCCCTGGGAGGGAGTGGCCGAGGCCGGCCAGGTGGGCGGCGAGGGTGTCGGCCTGCTCGGGGGAGAGGGCGGTGGGGTTCAGGTTGCGGTGGGAGTTGACTCGGTAGAAGGCGGCCTGGATCTCCCCTCCTCGCTCCAGAAGGCCGAACACGGGGGCCTCGGTGCCGTGGTGGGCCGACCCTTGCTTTCGTATCTTCTCGATCGCCGTCAGCATCTGGGTGTGGGGGGTGGCGCGTGACTGCAGGAACTCTCCGGCTCGGGCCAGGAAGTCGTCGACGTCGTCGGTGAGGTGCCAGTCGTCCAGTCGCATGGTTCATGATTTCCCGTGCCGTCGGCGTGTGTCCGTGTTTTGCTCAACGACCCTCGACACGTGCCCAGTTGACCCCCGTCGTCGACCAGCACCTCACCTCACCTCACATCGCTACGGCCGCTGCATCACCCGGTCCACCACAGCGCTCGCCGCGATGTACGACCACTGCTCGTACCTCGTCCCGCCCGCCGTGCGCCGGTCGTGCATGCCGAGGTACCGGTACGTCTTCGCGTCGAAGACCAGGACCGGTCCGCCGTGTGCCCAGGGGGTTCCGGCGGGTCCCACGTACTGGATGCCGATGCCCGCGCGGCCGTCCGCGTCCTTCTGGTGGGGCAGGACCTTGATGCCGGGGACGGCGGCCAGCGCCTCGTAGGCCGCGGAGCGCAGCCCCTTCGGCAGGACGGGGGCGCGGAGCAGACCGGAGACGAAGACCTGGGTCATCGGCCAGTCGGCGGCCCTCATCGGCTTGCTGTAGTCCGGCTTTCCGCCCATGTCCCGCAAGGTGATCACCAACTTGCGCGGATCGGTGGGCAGTTGCTCAAGCTCGGTCCACTTGGTCGGCGGCCAGGTGCCCTGGCCCGGAACGAACACCGGGACCCACTGCTTGTGGCCCAGTTCGCTGACGTAGGACTTCTTGGAGCCGTCGACCGAGTTCCAGCTCTCGTCGACGTACGTCCGGGTCCGGCCGCCCCCGGTCGGAGTCTCCTTGATGATCTCCTTGGTGTAGATGAACTGGTCGTCGCGCGGGGCGATCGGCTTCTCCAGGCGGCGTTCCTCGGCCGCCGCGCCGTGCAGCACGGTGGTCGCGCTCACCGGCTGGGTGCGGGGGGAGGAGTCGTCGTCCGCGGCGATCACCACAGTCGTCGCCACCGCCGCGGCCGCGACGCCCGCCACCGCCATCCGCAGCACCGGACGGCGCCGTACGGCCGCGGGAGCGGGGGCGAGGGTGGTGGGCGTGAGCATCGCCCGGTGGAGGCGGAAAAGGGCACGCGCGCGTGCGGCGTCCGTGAGCGGGGGCGTGTCCGCGTCCCACTCCCTCAGGAACTGGAGTTCGTTCCTCGGTTCACTCATCGTCGGATTCCTCTCGGAAGGCTGTCGGATCGGATCCGCCCAATGCGTCGCGAAGTTTTCTGCGAGCCCTGTGCAGCCGTGACCGGACCGTCCCCACCGGTACCTCCAGGGCGCGGGCAACCTCCTCGTAGCCGAGGTCGGCCCAGGCGACCAGCAGCAGCACGTCCCGGTGCCTGGCGGGCAACCGGGCCATCGCCAGGGCCAGTTCGCCCCGTACGGCCTGTGCGCTGACCCGTGCGGCCACCCGGTCGGCGACCGGGTCCTCGGAACCGTCGGCGCGGGCGGCGGACGGCAGCCGGCCGATCGCCTTCAGCCGTCGGGCCTCGGCGCGCCGGTGCCGGCCTATGAGGTTGGTCGCGATGCCGAACAACCACGGGCGGGCGTCGGCCAGTTCCGTGTTGTACCGGAAGCGCTGCTGGAACGCGGTGGTGAACGTCTCCGCCATCAGGTCCTCGGCGACCTCCGTACCGAGCCGACGCGCCGCGTAACGGTGCACCGAGTCGGCGTGGCGGTCGAAGAGCACGGCGAATGCCTCGGGCTCGTCCCACGACCGTTCGATCACCGAGGCGTCACTGTCCTGCCCCACCCTGACGCCTGGTCCGACGGTCATCGGGGCTCCTCTCGTCCATGCGAACACGCTGATGAAGATTGGGCTTTCACCCGTACTTCGCCGCAGGGAGGAATCCAGTTCCCGAATCGGGGTCCACGCGTCGAGGTCCCCGAGTCGGGTTCAGCCGCATGCACACGCGCGTGGAGGGCGAAAAACGACCGGCCCAGACGACCAGCCCGAGCAATCGGCCCGAACGACCAGCCCGAGCAATCGGCCGGAAAACGGTCGGGCCGGGCAAGGATTCCCTTGCCCGGCCCGCCGGTTGAGCGTCTTCGTCTGGCGCTGTGTCAGCTGTCGCCGACCCTCGACCCCAGGGTCAGGTCGGTCGTGTGCTCCGTACCGCCGCGCTTGTACGTGATCTTGACCTTGTCGCCCGGCTTGTGGGTCCAGATCTCGCCGATGAGTGTCGGGCCGCTGTCGATCACCGAGTCGTCGAGCTTGGTGATGACGTCGCCGGCCTTGAGGCCCGCCTTGGCCGCGGGGCCGCCGGCCTCCACCGAGGAGGAGCCGCTGACGCCCTCGGCGGTGATCGTCGCTCCGGAGGTGCTGTCCTCCAGGGAGACGGAGGCGCCGATCTTGGCGTACACCGGCTTGCCGGTCTTGATCAGCTGCTGGGCGACGTACTTCGCCTGGTTGATCGGGATGGCGAAGCCCAGGCCGATCGAACCGGACTGGCTGGTGGAGCCGAGGCCGCCGCTGCTGGTCGACTGGATGGCGGAGTTGATGCCGATGACCGAGCCCTGCGCGTCGAGCAGCGGGCCGCCCGAGTTGCCGGGGTTGATCGAGGCGTCGGTCTGTAGGGCGCTCATGTACGACGCCTTGCTGGTGGAGCTGCCGTCGCTGGAGGCCACCGGGCGGTTCTTGGCGCTGATGATGCCCGTGGTCACCGTGTTGGACAGGCCGAAGGGGGCGCCGATCGCGATGGTCTCGTCGCCGACGGCCACCTTGTCCGAGTCGCCGAGGGCGAGCGGCTTCAGGTTGCTGGGGGCGTTCTTGAGCTTGATGACGGCTACGTCGTAGCCCTGGGCGTGGCCGACGATCTCGGCGTCGTACTTCTTGCCGTCCGGGAAGGTCGCCGTGAGCTTGCCGCCGTCGACCGCGTCGGCGACGACGTGGTTGTTGGTGACGATGTGGCCCTGGGTGTCGAACACGAAGCCCGTGCCCGTGCCGCCCTCGCCGCTGGTGCTCTCGGCCTCGATGGTGACCGTGCTGGGCAGGGACTTGGCGGCCACGCCCGCGATGGTGCCGGCGGCGCGCTTCACGGAGGTGCTGCCGGTGTCGGCGGAGACGGTGGTGGAGTTGGTGTTGTTGTCGTTGTCCTTGGCCAGGGTGTAGCCGATGCCACCGCCCAGGCCGCCGGCGACCAGCGCGGCGATCAGCACGGCGGCGATCAGGCCGCCGCGTCCGCCGCCGGGCTTCTTGGGCGCGGGCTGCTGCTGGTACGGCGTGCCCCAGCCGCCACCGGCACCGGCGCCGTCACCTCCATAACCGTCGCCCCCGTAGCCGCCGACGCCCTCGCCGCCGTACGCGCCCGCGCCCGTACCGCTGTCGGCGTACGACGGGGTGGCCGGCGGCGGGGGCGGCCAGGCGGCGTCGGGAGCCGATCCCGTGCCCTGCGGGGGCGCTCCGGCGTACGCCGGAGCGGGGCCCGCGTGCAGCGTGTCCTGCGGGGCGCCCGGAGGCACCGGCGGGAGCTGCGTGGTGGGCTCGCTCCCCTCGGCCGCGGCCGCCTGCGGGGAAGCTGCGGGAGATTCCACCGGCACAGGAGGTGCAGACGGGGCCGGGGGTACCTCAGTGCCCTCGTTCTCGGTGCTCACAGCTCTTCTCCTCGGTCCACGGCTGTTGTTCTCGGAAGCATGCGGTCACACTCTTCACGCTTGTCGATCGGTCCGGCGCGAAACAGCTGTGCATGTGCTTTTGTATGCCGTCAGCTTTTCCCACCGGCCGTCAGGGCACCATAAGCGGTGCCTGTGGGTTCACGGCGATCCTTTATAAGGTGTCATTCACGCAAAAAAGCCCCATACCTATACGTTCTTGGTTCCCCGTGTACCCCTTCGCGGTGGCACCATGACGCAGTGACCCTCGCACGGCAGCACCGGATCCAAGTCGTCGCCCACCGCGGAGCCTCCGAAGAGGCCCCCGAGCACACCCTGGCCGCGTACAAGAAGGCGATCGAGGACGGTGCGGACGCTCTCGAATGCGATGTACGGCTGACCGCCGACGGCCATCTCGTCTGTGTCCACGACCGCCGTGTCAACCGGACGTCGAACGGGCGCGGGGCGGTATCGGCACTGGAGCTCGCCGACCTGGCCACCCTCGACTTCGGTTCCTGGAAGGGCCGCGACTCCCGGACGACACGGGACGAGGAGCCCGACTGGGAGCACCTTCCGGAGGACCGCGAGGACACCTCCGTGCTCACCCTGGAGCGGCTGCTCGAACTCGTCGCGGACGCGGGCCGGCGCGTGGAGCTGGCCATCGAGACGAAGCATCCGACACGTTGGGCGGGCCAGGTCGAGGAACGGCTGCTGGTGCTCCTGAAGCGCTTCGGTCTGGACGCCCCGGCCTCCGCCGCCGACTCCCCGGTACGGGTCATGAGCTTCTCCGCGCGCTCGCTGCACCGGGTGCGGGCGGCCTCCCCGACACTGCCGACGGTGTACCTGCTGCAGTTCCTCTCGCCCCGCCTGAGGGACGGTCGACTTCCGGCCGGTGTCCGGATCGCGGGCCCCTCGATCCGCATCGTGCGCAATCACCCTGCGTACATCGAGCGGCTGAAAAACGCCGGTCACCAGGTGCACGTGTGGACCGTCAACGAGCCCGAGGACGTCGATCTCTGCGCTGACCTGGGCATTGACGCCATCATCACCAACCGGCCGGGGGCCGTTCTGAGCCAGCTCGGCCGCGGTCAGCGAACAACCTCATAAAGACCGCCAAACACCCCTTGACCCGACCACCTCGCCTGCACCATCCTCCGAACCCGGCCACACCGTCGAAAACAAGCCACTTGATTACAGGGAGTGCACCGGCGCGTTCGGTCCGTGTTCGATCGTTGCGAATGCGTCACTGAACGTGGATTGGCCGGTTTCCGGTACAGGCCAAGGGGGCATCCACACCGTGGCGTGGGGCGAAGGAGGTCTCGGGGGTGGCGTTGGTGGTGGCACAGGAGGTGCCCACGTCGTCGAGCATGGCCGTGTCCCATGGCCCTGCGGGCGTGGGGGAAGCAAGACATCGCATGCGCGATCAGCTGCGCACGGGCGGTGTGTCGGAAGCGGTCATCGACGACGCCGTACTGATCCTCTCCGAACTGCTGAGCAATGCGTGCAAGCACGGCCGGCCCCTGGGCGACGCCCTGGCCGGTGACGGCGACGTCCGGTGCGCCTGGCGCGTGGACACGGGCGGACGGCTCACGGTCGAGGTGACGGACGGCGGCGGCCCGACCCGCCCGGCTCCGGCCACCCCGTCGGTGACGGCCCGCGGCGGACGCGGGCTGAACATCATCACCGCGCTGGCCGACGACTGGGGTGTCCGGGACGACACCCGGGGCGAGGTCACGGTGTGGGTCGTCGTGCAGGACGACGTCCATGATCCGGATGCCGGGCACCGGCGCGAGGACTTCGCTACGCGCGTCACGGCTCCTGCGGTGTCGGCGGTCCCCCGGCTGGAGTTCGCGGACGCGTTCGACGACCTGGACTGACCCGTCGGCCCGTACCTGGCCACGTCGGCCACGTCGGCCACGTCGACTGCGTCGGCTGCGTTGTCCACAGGACGCCGTCCACACCCCGCCGGGTTGTCCACAGGCTCCCGTCGGTCATGGCGTGAACGGCTAGGCTCCCGCCAGTACGAGACGAGCCGTAACCGGGAGACACCCACGATGGCCAAGAAGCGCCCCCAGACCACGGCCAGGCGGCCGCAGCTCAGCGACGGAGAGGTCGCGGTCGTCGGTGCCCGCGAGCCCTGCCCCTGCGGCAGCGGCCGCCGCTACAAGGCCTGCCACGGCCGGGCCGCCGCGCACGCGGTGACCGAGCTGGTGCAGCGCCCCTTCGAGGGGTTGCCCGGCGAGGGCGACTGGGTGGCGCTGCGCGAGCTGGTGCCCGCGGCCACGGTCGCGCTGCCGCTGAAGGGCGGTCTCCCCGAAGGGGTTCCGTCGGTCACGCTCGCCACGGTGCTGCCGATGGCCTGGCCGGCCCTGCGCCGGGACGACGGCTCGGTGCTGCTCGGCCTCCAGAACGACACGGCCTCCGGCGACATCAGCCGCGACCTCGCCGACACCCTCCAGCGCGCGCTGGTCGCCGATCCGGGCACTCCGGTGCAGGCCCGCCGCGCCCCGGCCGAGGGTCCGCGACTCCAGGATCTGCTCGACCCGGAAGGCACGTTCGAGCCAGTTGTGCACCCGGGCTTCGAATTCTGGGTCCCGGAGGCTTCGAGCGCGGCGCCGGAGGTGACCGCCTCCCTGGAGCGCGCCAACGCCGCCGCCATCCCGACCGTGAAGCTCCAGGGCGTGGACGCCGCGTACTGGTGCGAGACCCCGGACAAGAACCATCTGCGCTGGGTCATGCCGTACCCGGAGGAGCAGCTTCTGGACGGTCTCGCCCGGCTGCACGCCGCGGGCCGCTCGGGTCTCGGCGAGGGCACGCGTCTCGTGGGGTCCTTCCGTGCTCACGGGCTGACCGTGCCGGTCTGGGACCTGCCGAGCGGGATGGGCGCGGACGACATCGAGAAGCCGGCCGCCGAGTTCGCCGAGCGCCTCGCCGCCGCTCTGGCCACGGAGGCACCGCTCACCGCGGACGAGCGCCGCGCGCGGGGCGGCCTCACCAACCGGCAGGTCACGCTGAGCTGACACCCGGAATGGGCCAAGGGTTCGACTGAACGACGGTTCAGCCGCAACAGGCCTGTTCACTCGGGTGACTCCTGTCACAACTCCCCGTTGTGAAAGGGAAGTCGGTGTCCGAATAGCCGAGATCGAATTTGCTAACCGCCGATCTCTTGTTACCGTTCGAGTAGCCCGGTTGCTGGTGCATCCCCCGTCGCCAGCAACCGGGTCTTTTCATGCCCGGGTCGCGTGTACGGAACGATGTCGTCCGTCAACTCGCCGTAGGCGCCGAGGAGTTGCTCCCCGAGCGCAGCAACAGCGGCCCGCTCCCGCTCCGCCCCGCGAACTCCGCCACGGCCGTGTAGGCCGCCAGACCGCCCCGTGTCCGTTCCCGGGGTGCCTCGCACAGCGCGGGCTCGTCCTCGGCCGCCACGACGCAGTGCATCTGCACGGTGCGGTCCGCCGGACCCATGAGGCTCAGCACCGCATCCAGGTCGTCGCCGGTCGCGTTCCGGTAGTAGGTGCGCGCCCAGGTGTCCTCACCCTGCGTCATGACACAGGTCTGCGCCTCGATGCCGTCGGGGGAGGAGACCTCGGGTCCGCAACGCGCCGCCGTCGCCAGCCCCAGGCCGAGCGTCAGCGGGGACCGGACGGGCGAGGGCGCGACGGACGGCGCCTTGGCGTCACCCTCGGAAGAGCCGGAGGAGTCGGAGGAATCCGAGGAGTGGACCAGGGACCGTACGACCGCGTGACCCTCGTCGCGTACGGGTCCCGCGGACGCCACGGCCAGCGGCAGCGCGACCGCGCACACCGCGACGCCCGCGAGGGCGAGCAGACGAAGGTTCATGTGTCGGAAGATAACGACCAACTACGGGCGCCATGTCCCGCGCACGCCCGACACCCCTACAACTCGGGCGCGCTCACACCCGTACGAGTGAGGGCCTCGACCACGGCGTCCACCACGGCCTCGACGTCGGGCACCCAGGGCGAGGACGAGCCGGGCAGTGGTGCGCGCTCCCAGCGGATCTGGCCCTGGCCGGTCTCGGAGGGGGGCAGGGCGAGATAGCCGCCCTCGCCGTGGAAGCGGAGCGAGCCGGGGACGTGGTCCTTGGCGTAGAGCAGCTCGCCCAACTGCTCCAGGGAGTACGGCTTGACGAGCAGCGACCAGCGGGTCGGCGCGGCGACGACCGGGCCGAGGCGCATGCCCTGGCGGTCGAGCGCGGCGAGGGCCCGGGAGGCCGCGGGGGCGGGCAGACTGACCGCGCAGGGAGCCTTGTCGCCGGTGGCGAGGACGATCGGGGCGGCGGGCCGGTTGCCCCACCACCAGCGCACCATGCGGGCGTCGGTGGTGGCCGCGAGGAGACCGGGGTCGAAGGGGTGTGCGCCGGGGACCGTGCACTCCGGATCCGGACAGCCGCAGCGCGCCCGCCCTTGAGGATCCGGTGCCACGCCCGGGAGGACGGGCCATTGCCATTCTGTCGCGAAGGTCAGGGCCGCGCTGAGCATCTCAGACCTCCTGTTGTCTCGCCTGGACAGGAGCCTGCGTCGCTTTCCGAGGATCTCGCGCATGAGCGCTCGTTCCTTTCCGTTGCACCGCTGGCAACACCGAGGACCACATCACACCATGTGTCGATCACTTCACTGTGCGTACCTGTTGGCGCATCACACCCCTGCCTTCGGCAAGGGGAACCCGTGCGTGCTTGAAAAGCATGGGCGTGGCGATTGGGGGTGGCGAAGTCTGGCGTTTTGCCGTCCCGCGTAGTTCTCTCCGCCTCCGCCACGGGAGGATGGGGCACGATCGTCGGTGGTTAAGACGCCCGGGTCCTTCACCAGGTTCCGGGTGGCCCCCTGCCACCCCTGGCCTTCTCCGAGTACGTACCCATCACGACCGCTGTGACGCTCCGTCGAGCAAACCCAGTCGACCGCAATGGACCGTCCCCTGATGCAGTTTTAAGCCAACTTTGCCAATCCGCAAGGGGAGAGCGAAACAGCACCCGTAAACCCATGGACACCAGGAATCCCAGCAGGACAATGCTGGACATCCCCTCACGAGTGCGTGTACATGTGGAGACACTGCCAGCGGCGCAGAATGACATGGGGGTTTGCGATGCTTTTGAGCAATACGCACCGGTCGGAAAGCCGGACGCCATGAACGCCCCGCACCCTCCGAAAGTGGCTGGAATCGATTCAACGGTTCCCTCGCCCGCACACACTGTCGCGCCCGCGCCTGCCGCCACCGATACCCCTCCGAGCCCCTCCTCGAACACGCAGAACAAGCCTGATACCGCTCCGAACGCGCCAGGTGCCCAGCTCCAGGACCGGCTCGCCGGCTGGGTGTCCGATCTCACGACCCTCCATGAACTCACGGAGCGGCTGGCACGCACGGACGCACTCGACGAAGCACTCCAGGAGCTGCTGCGCGCCGGAGCCGCCCTGGTGGGCGCCCGCCGCGGACTCGTCGTCCTGGAACCCGGCGACGGTCTGGGCCCCGACACCACCATCGGCCTGGGCCTCGCCCGCGCCGACCTCGGCCACATGGAGACCGTCCCGCGCGGGGCGATGTCGTACGGCCAGCTCCTCGACGGACCGGCCGGCGCTCCCGGGGGCGAGGGCGGCGAGATCGTCCACCCCGACCTGTTCGCCGAGGACGCCCTCGACCCGCGCCACCGCGAGGTCGCCGTACGCCTCGGCTACGCGGCCAGTTACGCGCTCCCCCTGGCGACCGACGCGGCCGGGCGCCTGGGTGCCGCCGTGTGGCTCTACGACGAGCCCGCCGAGCCGGTCGAGCGGCAGCGGCACCTCGTCGGCCTGTACGCCCGGTACGCCACCGAGCACCTCGCCCGCGTCCTCGAAGTCGAGCGCACGCGCGCGTGCATGACGACCATCGCCGAGGAGCTGCTGCCGTCCCGGCTCCCCCGCGTGGCCGGTGTGCAGCTCGCCGCGCTGCACCGCACGGGTCCGCGCGGCGGCGGCGACTGGTACGACGCGCTGCCGCTGCCCGACGCCGCGCTCGGCCTCGCGGTCGGCTCGGTGACCGGCTCCGGGCCCAGTGCGATCGCCGCGATGGGCCGGCTGCGCGCCTCCCTGCGGGCGTACGCGGTGATGGAGGGCGAGGACCCGGTCGCGGTCCTGTCCGACCTCGAACTCCTCCTCAGGCTCACCGAGCCCGCCCGCTCGGCCACCGCCCTGTTCGCCTACTGCGAGCCCGCGCTGCGCAAGATCACCCTCGCCGGCGCCGGACACAGCCCGCCCCTCCTGGTCGGCGAGCGGCGCACGGAGTTCGTGGAGACCTCCGTGTCCGCGCCCCTGGGCATGCTGGCCTGCTGGGAGGCGCCGAGCGTGGAGCTGGAGGCGGAGGCCGGCGAGACGGTGCTGCTCTACACGGACGGGCTGCTGCACCGCACCGGCGACCCCATGGACCGCGCTTTCGCCCGCCTGCACGCGGCGGCCGCGAGCGTCCCGAAGGCGCTGCGCGAGGACCCGGCCGCGATCGCCGACCACGTGCTGCGGACCGTGCTGCCGGACGGCCTCGACACGGCCGACAGCGACGAGGACGTCGTCCTCCTGGCGGCTCGCTTCGAGTAGTCACCGGACAGCCATGTGTAACAGGCCATACGGCCCTGGGCCCCCTTCCGTACGACCGTACGATGGACGGGGTCCAGTGCCGTATCTAGGAGGATGACCGTGGCCGACGAGCTCAACCCGGAGACCCCGGAAAGCGAGCCTGAAGAGCCCATCAAGAAGCGGAAGAACGGTCTGTACCCGGGCGTGTCCGACGAACTCGCAGACAGCATGAAGTCCGGCTGGGCCGACACCGAGCTGCACGACCTGCGGCCCGTCGAGCAGGCCGGGCACACCGCCCGCCGCCGTGCCGCGCTCTCCGCGCGCTTCCCGGGCGAGCGCCTGGTGATCCCCGCGGGCAACCTGAAGACCCGCTCGAACGACACCGAGTACCCCTTCCGGGCGTCGGTCGAGTACGCGTACCTGACGGGCAACCTCACCGAGGACGGCGTCCTCGTCCTGGAGCCCACCACCGAGGGCCACAAGGCGACGATCTACCTCCTGCCGCGCTCCGACCGCGAGAACGGCGAGTTCTGGCTCTCCGGCCAGGGCGAGCTGTGGGTCGGCCGCCGCCACTCCCTCACCGAGGCCGAGCAGCTCTACGGCATCCCCGCCTCCGACGTCCGCGAACTGCCCGCCGCCCTGCGCGAGGCCACCGGCCCCGTGCGCGTGGTCCGCGGCTACGACGCCGGCATCGAGGCCGCGCTGACCGACAAGGTCACCGCCGAGCGCGACGAGGAACTGCGGGTCTTCCTCTCCGAAGCACGCCTGGTCAAGGACGAGTTCGAGGTCGCCGAGCTGCAGAAGGCCGTCGACTCGACGGTCCGCGGCTTCGAGGACGTCGTGCGCGTGCTCGACAAGGCCGAGGCGACGAGCGAGCGCTACATCGAGGGCACGTTCTTCCTCCGCGCACGCGTGGAGGGCAACGACGTCGGCTACGGCTCGATCTGCGCCGCGGGCCCGCACGCCACCACCCTGCACTGGGTGCGCAACGACGGCCCGGTCCGCTCCGGCGACCTGCTCCTCCTGGACGCCGGCGTCGAGACGCACACCCTGTACACGGCCGACATCACCCGCACGCTGCCGATCAACGGCCGCTTCAG
Organism: Streptomyces sp. P5F9; assembly: GCF_057961495.1. Taxonomy (NCBI): domain Bacteria; kingdom Bacillati; phylum Actinomycetota; class Actinomycetes; order Kitasatosporales; family Streptomycetaceae; genus Streptomyces; species Streptomyces sp. P5F9. The sequence continues at coordinate 18,673 of NZ_JBXVPZ010000150.1, forward strand.
CGAGATCCAGAAGAAGGTCTACGACGCCGTGTACGAGGCCCAGGAGGCCGGTATCGCGGCGGTGCAGCCGGGCGGCAAGTACCGCGACTTCCACGACGCGGCACAGCGCGTGCTGGCCGAGAAGATCGTCGAGTGGGGTCTTGTCGAGGGTCCCGTGGAGCGCGTCCTGGAACTGGGCCTCCAGCGCCGCTGGACGCTGCACGGCACGGGTCACATGCTCGGCATGGACGTCCACGACTGCGCCTCCGCGCGGACCGAGACGTACGTCGAGGGCACCCTGGAGCCCGGCATGGTCCTCACGGTGGAGCCCGGCCTGTACTTCCAGGCGGACGACCTCACCGTCCCGGAGGAGTACCGCGGCATCGGCGTCCGCATCGAGGACGACATCCTCGTCACCGAGGACGGCAACCGGAACCTGTCCGACGGCCTGCCCCGCACCTCGGCCGAGGTCGAGAGCTGGATGGCGTCCCTCAAGGGCTGACAGCTGACGACTGCCGACTGATACAAGACTGATGGCCGGGCACACATGCGGTGCCCGGCCATCCGTGTGCCGATCGCATGCCCAGGGGGAGGCTTTTTTCATGAACGCGCCTAGGGGGAGGGCTTTTTCGTGAACGACTTCTGGTCCGGCGTCGGGGTCGACCTGCACCTGGAACCCGATCCCGAGGGAGGCCGCCGGGTCGGTCTCGAACGCGCCCTCCGGGACGCCGTACGGGACGGCCGGCTCGCCCCGGGGACCCGTCTCCCCGCCACCCGCCGGCTCGCCACCGAACTCGGCGTCTCCCGGGGTACCGCGAAGGCCGCCTACGACCAGCTCGTCGCCGAGGGATACCTGACCGCCCGGCAGGGCTCGGGCACCCAGGTCGCGCTGCTGCCCTCCGTGGACGCGGAGGCTCCGGGCGCGGCGGCACGCGCGCGTGTACCCCGTTTCGACCTGCGGCCCGGCAGCCCCGACGTCGGCATGTTCCCGGCGGCGGCCTGGCTGCGCTCGCTGCGCCGCGCGATCGCGACGGCACCCTCCTTGGCGTACGACTACGGGGACCCGCGCGGCCGCGTCGAACTGCGCACCGCGCTCTCGGGGTACCTGGGGCGGGCGCGCGGGGTGATCGCGCCGCCGGAGCGGATCGTGATCACGTCCGGGTACGTGCAGGGACTCGCGCTTCTCACGCGCGTGCTGGACGCGGCGGCGGGGCGCGGTGTCGCCGAGGTCGCCATGGAGGACCCGGGGCTGCCGTTCCACCGGGAGGTGGTGCGGCACAACGGCGGGCGCGTGGTGCCCGTACGGGTCGACGAACGGGGCGCCCGCGCCGAGGACTTGGGGAATGCGGCGGCCGTGGTGGTGACACCGGCCCACCAGTACCCGACCGGCGTCACCCTGCACCCCGAGCGCAGACGGGCCCTGACCGACTGGGCACGCGCGCGTGGCGGGCTGATCGTCGAGGACGACTACGACGGGGAGTTCCGCTACGACCGGCAGCCCGTGGGCGCGCTCCAGGGGATGGCACCGGGCCAGGTCGTGTACCTGGGGACCGCGTCCAAGACGCTCGGGCCCGCGCTGCGGCTCGGCTGGATGGTGCTGCCGCCGCACCTGGTCGACGCGGTCGCCGACGCCAAGCTGCACAGCGACCACCACACCGAGACCATCGGCCAGTTGGCACTCGCCGAACTGATCGACAGCCACGCCTACGACCGTCACGTGCGCGCGTGCCGACTGCGGTACCGGCGCCGCCGCGACCAGCTCCTCGGCCGGCTGGGGACGCACGCAAACGTTTACGGCATCGCGGCGGGACTGCACGCACTGGTGGAGGTCGCCGACGAGGAGGCGGTGCTCGCGCGGGCCGAGAGGGAGGGGCTCGCGGTGGGACGGCTCGGGGAGCACTGGCATGCGGCGGACGAGGGC
>NZ_JBXVPZ010000151.1:0-20481 GCF_057961495.1 Streptomyces sp. P5F9
GACCCAATCCGTACGTTCCTACAATCCGTAATCCTGGCCGAACAGACCGTAGTCACCGCACTCAGGCGCCCCTAGCTTGTGGCCCGTGCGCCGACCCCCTGCTCAACCCAGCCAGTCCACGCCGCCGACACCGCCCACTCCGCCGTTCAACGCGCCCGCCGCCCACCGGCTCCGAACCGCGCTCAACATGGGCCCGGAACACGTCGCGTACGGCATGCGTGCCTCGTACGGGCTCCCTTACGTCACGCCTGACCTGGTCATCGCCTGGGAGCGTGGGCTCACCGCGCCCTCCGGTCCCGAACTCACCGCACTCTCGGGCGTGTTGTGGTGCTCCCCGGCCGAACTCGTCGGCAGGCCACGCACGCTGCGTGAGCATCGCCTCGCGCGCGGCCTCGCGCCGGAGGACGTCGCGCGGGCCGTCGGGCTCGAACTCCTCGCGTATCTGCGGATGGAGGAGCACGACCAGTGGCACGGGACCGAGCGCCAGTCCTCCGCGCTCGCCGATCTGTTCGACCTCTCGCTGCCCGACTTCATCAGCGTCACCGGGCGCGACATCCGCCTCGCGGAGCTGCTGCGCAGCGCGATGACGACGCGGTGGCAGGCGTACGTACGCCCGATCGGCAAGATGGTGCCCCTGGACCGGCGGCTCCTGGAGGACTCCCTCCAGGAGTTGCACGAGGACTACCAGGCGCAGATGGTCGCCACCCTGACCTGGGGCGGCGGCCACTCCGCCGTCGAGGCGGGCGAGGCCGGCCGTGACTTCCTCGACCAGATCATCAGCCGGTTCTGGTCCATGGTCGAGAGGAGTACGTACTGAGCACCCCGCACCAAAATCCGAGCCCGAGCCCAAGCCCAAGCTCACCGCACCGAATGCAAAGAAGGACGGCTGGAAAGACGGCTAGAAAACCGACTCCGCCTCGTCCATCCGGTCCTTCGGCACCGTCTTCAGCTCGGTGACCGCCTCAGCCAGCGGCACCATCACCACGTCCGTCCCCCGCAACGCGGTCATCCGCCCGAACTCCCCCTGGTGCGCGGCCTCCACCGCGTGCCAGCCGAAGCGGGTCGCCAGCACCCGGTCGTACGCGGTCGGCACGCCGCCGCGCTGGATGTGGCCGAGGATGACCGGCTTGGCCTCCTTGCCGAGGCGGCGCTCCAACTCGTAGGCCAGCGCCGTGCCGATGCCCTGGAAGCGCTCGTGGCCGAACTGGTCGATCTCGCCCTTGTTGTAGTCCATGGAACCCTCGGCGGGGTGCGCGCCCTCGGCCACGCACACGACGGCGAACTTCTTGCCGCGGGCGAAGCGTTCCTCGACCATCTTGACCAGGTCGGCCGGGTCGAAGGGGCGCTCGGGCAGGCAGATGCCGTGGGCGCCCGCCGCCATCCCGGACTCCAGGGCGATCCAGCCCGCGTGCCGGCCCATGACCTCGACGACCATCACCCGCTGGTGCGACTCCGCCGTCGTCTTCAGGCGGTCCATCGCCTCCGTCGCGACCCCGACCGCCGTGTCGAAGCCGAACGTCCGGTCCGTCGACGAGATGTCGTTGTCGATCGTCTTGGGGACTCCTACGACCGGCAGACCGGCGTCGCTCAGCATGCGCGCCGCCGTCAGAGTCCCCTCCCCTCCGATCGGGATCAGCGCGTCGATCCCGAAGTCCCGCGCGATGTCCAGCGCGTTCTCGCAGGCCTCGCGGAGGCGGTCCCGCTCCAGTCGTGACGAGCCGAGGATCGTGCCGCCGCGGGCGAGGATGCCGCTGACCGCGTCGAGGTCGAGGGTGCGGTAACGGCCGTCGAGCAGTCCGGCGTAGCCGTCCTCGAAGCCGATGACCTCATCGCCGTAGTTGTCGACCGCTCGGTGCACGACCGACCGGATCACGGCGTTCAGGCCGGGGCAGTCGCCGCCTGCGGTGAGAACTCCGATACGCATCGTGCTGTGTCTCCTGCTCGCTGTTGACACCGGTGAGCCGAATCCGATTGTTTCACGTCCCTCAGGGCATCGCCGCTTCCCCCCGGACTGACGGGCGCCCTATCCACCCCCGGAGGTACTGTCAAGAGGGTTCCGGTCACATCGGGTGGGCGATTTTCATGACCGCCGAAACGCACTCACCAGAAACCGAAACGCACTGCCCAGAAGCCGAAACGCACTGCCAGAAACCGCCAGAAGGAGAGACCACGCGTGACCCGCAGCGTGTACGTGACCGGGATCGACCGCGGCGACGGCCGTCAGGTCGTCGAGCTGGGGGTCATGGAACTCCTGACCCGGCAGGTCGACCGGGTGGGGGTGTTCCGGCCCCTCGTCCACGACGGCCCCGATCGTCTGTTCGAATTGCTGCGTGCGCGTTACCGGCTCTCCCAGGACCCCGCGACCGTCTACGGCATGGACTACCACGAGGCCTCCGCACTCCAGGCCGAGCAGGGGACGGATGAGCTGGTGTCGACCCTTGTCGACCGGTTCCATCTCGTCGCGCGTGACTACGACGTCGTCCTCGTCCTGGGCACCGACTACGCGGACACCCAGTTCCCGGACGAGCTGTCCCTCAACGCCCGCCTCGCGAACGAGTTCGGCGCGTCCGTGATCCCCGTCGTCGGCGGCCGCAAGCAGACCCCCGAGTCCGTGCTCGCGGAGACGCGCAACGCCTATCGCGCCTACGACGGCCTCGGCTGCGACGTCCTCGCCATGGTCACCAACCGGGTCGCCCGCGAGGACCGGGAGGAGATCGCGCAGCGCCTCACCACCCGGCTGCCGGTGCCCTGCTACGTGGTCCCGGACGAGCCCGCCCTCTCCGCGCCGACCGTCGCCCAGATCACCCACGCCCTCGGCGGCAAGGTCATCCTCGGAGACGACTCCGGGCTCGCCCGGGACGCGCTCGACTTCGTCTTCGGCGGCGCGATGCTGCCCAACTTCCTCAACGCGCTGACCCCGGGCTGTCTCGTCGTCACCCCCGGCGACCGCGCGGACCTCGTCATCGGCGCCCTCGCCGCGCACAGCGCCGGCACCCCGCCGATAGCCGGCGTCCTGCTCACCCTGAACGAAGTGCCGAGCCACGGCATCCTCACCCTCGCCGCGCGGCTCGCGCCCGGCACCCCGGTGGTCTCCGTGGCCGGCACGTCCTTCCCCACCGCCGCCGAACTCTTCTCCCTGGAGGGGAAGTTGAACGCGGCCACCCCGCGCAAGGCGGAGACCGCGCTCGGCCTCTTCGAGCGGTACGTCGACACCGGCGACCTCCTCAAGCGCGTCTCCGCGCCGAGCAGCGACCGGCTCACCCCGATGATGTTCGAGCACACGCTCCTGGAGCGGGCCCGCTCCGACAAGCGCCGGATCGTCCTCCCCGAGGGCACCGAAGCCCGCGTCCTGCACGCCGCCGAGGTGCTGTTGCGGCGCGGTGTCTGCGAGTTGACCCTCCTCGGCCCCGAGGACCAGATCCGCAAGAAGGCCGCCGACCTCGGCATCGACCTCACCGCGGCCCAGCTGATCGACCCGCACACCTCCGAACTCCGCGACCGCTTCGCCGAGAAGTACGCCAAGCTCCGCGCCCACAAGGGCGTCACCGTCGAACTCGCCTACGACGTCGTCGCCGACGTGAACTACTTCGGCACCCTGATGGTGCAGGAGGGCCTCGCCGACGGCATGGTCTCCGGCGCCGTGCACTCCACGGCCGCGACCATCCGCCCCGCCTTCGAGATCATCAAGACCAAGCCGGACGCCGACATCGTCTCGTCCGTCTTCTTCATGTGCCTCGCCGACAAGGTCCTGGTGTACGGCGACTGCGCGGTCAACCCCGACCCGAACGCGGAGCAGTTGGCCGACATCGCCGTCCAATCGGCCACCACCGCCGAGCAGTTCGGCGTCCCGGCCCGGATCGCGATGCTGTCGTACTCCACCGGTACGTCCGGCTCGGGCGCCGACGTCGACAAGGTGCGCGAGGCGACCGAACTGGTCCGGCTGCGGCGGGCCGACCTGCGCATCGAGGGGCCGATCCAGTACGACGCCGCCGTCGAGCCGAGTGTCGCCGCCACCAAGATGCCGGAGTCCGAAGTCGCCGGCCAGGCAAGCGTGTTGATCTTCCCCGACCTGAACACCGGCAACAACACCTACAAGGCCGTGCAGCGTTCGGCCGGCGCGATCGCGGTCGGGCCGGTGCTTCAGGGGCTGCGCAAGCCGGTCAACGACCTGTCCCGGGGCGCCCTCGTCTCGGACATCGTCAACACCGTCGCCATCACGGCGATCCAGGCGCAGTCCCCCGCCGTGCCCCCGACCGCACCTCCGACCGCACCTCCGACTGAGAAAGCAACCGCCCAGTGAGCCCCGCCCCCGCCCCGACGCGTGTCCTCGTCCTCAACTCCGGCTCCTCGTCGGTGAAGTACCAGCTGCTCGACATGGCGGCCGCCACCCGTCTCGCCGTAGGACTCGTCGAGCGGATCGGCGAGGAGACCTCCCGGTTCAAGCACACCTGCGTCACGACCGGTGCCGTACGGGAGTCCTCCGGGCCGGTCCCCGATCACGAGGCCGCTCTGAAGGCCGTGGCGGAGGAGCTGTCCAAGGACGGACTCGGGCTGGATTCACCGGAGTTGGCGGCCATCGGGCATCGGGTCGTGCACGGTGGGCTGGTCTTCACCGAACCGACTGTCATCGACGACGCCGTGCTCGCCGAGATCGAACGGCTCATCCCTGTCGCGCCGTTGCACAATCCGGCGAACCTCGTCGGGATCCGGACCGCGATGGCGCTGCGGCCCGATCTGCCGCAGGTGGCCGTGTTCGACACGGCGTTCCACACGACGATGCCGGAGTCGGCCGCGCGGTACGCGATCGACGTGGCGACCGCGGACGCGTACCGGATCCGGCGGTACGGGTTCCACGGGACCTCGCACGCCTATGTGTCGCGGGCGACGGCGAAGCTGCTGGGGAAGGCGCCCGAGGACGTCAACGTCATCGTGCTGCACCTCGGGAACGGGGCGTCCGCCTCGGCCGTGCGGGGTGGGCGGTGTGTGGACACCTCCATGGGGCTGACGCCGTTGGAGGGGCTGGTGATGGGGACGCGGTCGGGAGACCTGGATCCGGCCGTCATCTTCCATTTGATGCGTGTTGGCGAAATGTCCACCGATGAGATCGACACTCTTCTCAACAAGAGGAGCGGTCTGATCGGGTTGTGCGGGGACAACGACATGCGCGAGATCCGGCGCCGGATCGACGAGGGTGACGAACAGGCGGAACTGGCCTTCGACATCTACATTCACCGATTGAAGAAGTACATCGGTGCCTACTGCGCGGTACTCGGCACGGTGGACGCGGTCGCCTTCACCGCGGGGGTCGGGGAGAACGCGGGCGCCGTGCGGGAGGCCGCCGTCGCGGGCCTGGAGCTGCTGGGGCTGGAGGTCGACGGGGCGCTGAACGCCGTACGGAGTGACGAGCCGCGGCTGATCTCGCCCGCGTCCGGGCGGGTCGCGGTCGCGGTGGTGCCGACGGACGAGGAATTGGAGATCGCCACACAGACCTATGCACTGGTCGGAAATTACAACGCCTGAGCGCATGCCCGCCCATTTGTATCTTCCGCCAGACGGAATATTCCGTAGCGAAACAAACCGATAGGATCGTCCCATGCGCCGTTCGAAAATCGTCTGTACTCTCGGCCCCGCGGTCGACTCCCACGAACAACTCGTGTCGCTGATCGAGGCCGGCATGAATGTGGCCCGCTTCAATTTCAGCCATGGCACCCACGCCGAGCACCAGGGGCGGTACGACCGCGTCCGTGCCGCGGCCAAGGAGACCGGCCGTGCCATCGGCGTCCTCGCCGACCTGCAGGGCCCGAAGATCCGCCTGGAGACCTTCGCGGAGGGTCCCGTCGAGCTGGTGCGCGGTGACGAGTTCACCATCACCACCGAGGACGTCCAGGGCGACAAGACCATCTGCGGGACGACGTACAAGGGCCTGCCCGGTGACGTCACCCGAGGCGACCAGATCCTGATCAACGACGGCAACGTCGAGCTGAAGGTCCTGAGCGTCGAGGGCCCCCGCGTGAAGACGATCGTCATCGAGGGCGGCGTCATCTCCGACCACAAGGGCATCAACCTGCCCGGCGCGGCGGTCAACGTGCCCGCGCTGTCCGAGAAGGACGTCGAGGACCTGCGCTTCGCGCTGCGGATGGGCTGCGACATGGTCGCCCTGTCCTTCGTGCGCGACGCGAGCGACGTGTACGACGTCCACAAGGTGATGGACGAGGAGGGCCGCCGGGTCCCCGTCATCGCCAAGGTGGAGAAGCCGCAGGCGGTCGCCAACATGGAGGCCGTGGTCGCGGCGTTCGACGCGGTGATGGTGGCCCGCGGCGACCTCGCCGTCGAGTACCCGCTGGAGAAGGTCCCGATGGTGCAGAAGCGCCTCGTGGAGCTGTGCCGGCGCAACGCCAAGCCGGTGATCGTGGCGACCCAGATGATGGAGTCGATGATCACCAACTCCCGCCCCACGCGCGCCGAAGCCTCCGACGTGGCCAACGCGATCCTGGACGGCGCGGACGCGGTCATGCTGTCCGCCGAGTCCTCGGTCGGCGCCTACCCGATCGAGACCGTGCAGACGATGTCGAAGATCGTCGTCGCGGCCGAGGAGGAGCTGCTCAGCAAGGGCCTCCAGCCGCTCGTGCCGGGCAAGAAGCCGCGGACACAGGGTGGTTCGATCGCGCGTGCCGCGTGCGAGATCGCCGACTTCCTCGGCGGCCGGGCCCTGGTGGCCTTCACGCAGTCCGGTGACACCGCCCGCCGCCTGTCCCGCTACCGCGCCTCCCAGCCGATCGTCGCCTTCACGATGGACGAGGGCACCCGCAACCAGCTGACGCTCAGCTGGGGCGTGGAGTCGCACGTCGTGCCGTTCGTGAACAGCACCGACGAGATGGTCGACATGGTCGACGCGGAGATCGCCAAGATCAACCGCTTCAACCCGGGCGACACCCTCATCATCACCGCCGGCTCGCCCCCCGGCGTCCCCGGCACCACGAACATGCTCCGCGTCCACCACCTCGGCGGCGGCGAGCGCGACTGACGCACCGCTGAAGGCTCTTGTACGGCGCTGAGGGCGCCCCCTGCGACAGGGGGCGCCCTCAGTTTTGTGCGCGGCTCCCGAACGGGCTTGTGGGGCGGCTCAGTTCTGGTAGCTGTGCAGACCGGGGACGGTCAGCGTGCCGCCGAACTGGCCGGCCTGGACCACCTTCACGTTGGTGAAGTAGATCAACGGGATGTTCAGCGGCGGCGGGTTGTCCGGGTCGAACGTGATCGGAATCAGACCGAACAGGTTGCCCGAGATGGACTCCGTGTACATCACGGTGTCGCCGTCGCGGATGGTGGACGTCGAGCCGGCGGCCGCCTGCACGTGGTAGGTCTTGCCGGACTGCTTGTCGTTCACCGTCTGGTGCAGGTCGCCGATGTCGGTCCCGCCGGAGATGACGTACTTCAGGACCTTCTTGACCTTGCCGCTGGCGGTCTTCACCTCGACGACACCCTGGTAGTCGGCACCCTTGAGCAGCAGCGAGCTGGCGTTCAGGTACCACGGGTCGTCCGGCAGCAGCACCTTGTTGTCGACGCCGCTGGTGTCGTCCGTGGCGACCGGGCAGTCCGAGGTGTCGGCGCTCGCGCTCGCGGACGGGCTCGGGGTGGCCGTGGCCGAAGCCGCGTCCTCGGCCGCCTTGGTGGTGTCCTTGGCCGCCTTGGACGCCGTGTCGGTCGTGTCCTTCACGGTGTCGTTCACCGTGTCGGTGACCTTCTTCGTCGTGTCCTTGACGGTGTCGGACACGTTGGAGGAGCCGTCCGAGGAGGCGTCCTTCGTGGCGCTCGCCGAGGCGGACGCGGTCGGCGTCGGGGTGGCGCTCGCCGTGGAGTCGGAGCTCGACGAACCGCCGGTGAGAATCCCGGTGATGGCGTCGCCGATGCTGTCCAGCAGGCCGCCGCCGCTCGCGGACGCCGAGGGCGTCGCGGTGGCGGTACCGCTCGACGAACCGCTCGAATCCGCCGACTTGCTCGCGGACGGCGTGGGCGTGGCCGTGTCGTCGGAACCTGAATCCGACGAACCCGAAGATCCCTTGCCCGAGTCCTTCGTGCCGGAGTCCGCGTCGCCGGTGGCCGTGGCCGAGGGCGTCGCGTCGTCCTTGGACGAGCCGGCGGACTCGCTCGCGGACGTGGACGGCGTCGCCGAGGGGCTTGCCGTCGTGCCGGCGAGGGCGGCGACACAGTCCTTGTACTCGTCGGCCGTCAGGCTCTTCGACGACGGTGAGGTCGTCGATCCGTTGTCGGCGAGGGCGAGGGAGGACGTGAAGCCCATCCCCATGATCACGGCGGTCGGCATCGCCACCGTGGCTATCGCCTTGCCGGCGGGCATGTGGAGCCTGGTGAACAGCGGCTTCTTGGGTGCCGCATGCCGCGGCCCGGTTCTCACACGGGACTCGTCCACATCAGTCCCGTGGGTCACCTCGTCAGCCGGCACTGTGCCTCCCGTTCGCCCCGTTGTTCACCGGGCTCGTTCCTGACAGATCGTTCGGCTCGTCCGTACCGTCGGCGGACTCGTACGGCGCGGGCTCGTACGGCGCGGGCTCCTGAGGCTTGGCGTAGTACGACGCGGAGTCGTGCGGCGCCGCCTCGTACGGTGCGGCCTCGGCGGGGGCGCCGCCCTCTCCCTGTGCGACGTCCTGCAGCGCCTGCGGCTCCGGCGGTGCGCCCGGCGCCCACGACACGGCCAGCGCCCCGCCGACCATGGCGAGGAGGAAGCCGATCAGGAAGCCGCCGAGGTTGGACACGGGGATGGACACCAGCGCCAGCAGGATCGCCGCGACACCCGCGAAGGTGCGCACGTGCTTCTGGAACCAGAGGCTGAAGCCCAGGACGACCAGCAGTACGCCGATGATCAGGGACCCGGCGCCCGCGGTGGTGGCCATCGCCAGCGTCAGATGGCCCACCTGGAGATGTGCGTACGGGAAGTAGGCGATCGGGAGTCCGCCGAGCATGACGAACAGACCGGCCCAGAACGGCCTCGTGCCACGCCAGGCACGAAACTGCAGCCTCCGGCGGGCGAACTGGCCGGCTGCGGCAGGAGTCTCGGCGCTCATGGAAAACAGCTCCCTGGTACGGCGTTGCTGTGGTGGAGAGTTGCACCTTGTGTGAAGGCGCTGGTGGAAGGTGGACGGGCGGGGGCGCCACCGGCTCCCCCGCCCGCCGTCAAGTGCCTAGTAGCACTCGTGGGTGCCGGTCTTGACCGACATCTTCAGCCCGCTGAGCTTGAAGGTTCCGGCAGTGGTGGCCCACGCCGTCTGCTTCACGTCGGTCAGAGTGGCCGAGTCGGCCTCCTGGGCGAACCCGTACGGGTTGGCAGCTTCACTGCCGCCCTTCATACCGGGACCCTTGGTGGAACTCCCGGCCGCGACGCCGATGTTGATGTTGTTGAACGTCGCGTCGGCACCGAGGTCGGCAACGTCGATGTAGAGGTTGTCGGCCTCGACCGGCGTACCGCTGCCGCCCGCCGTCAGCGTCAGGCTGACGGAGCCGAGCAGCGGGATGTTCGGGGTGACCACGGACTGGCACATGTTCGTGATCTCGGCGGACTTGAACCCCGAGACGGCGACGGGGTGAGCCGTCTTGCTGCCGTCGAGGTTGTAGCCCGAGTCGATCGCCCCGTACTGCACGAAGCCCGTGCCCTGGAGCTTGTCCGCCGTCACCTTGAACGACTGACCCGAAACGCTGAATGACGCGGCGAGAGCACCCTGCGCGAGGGCGACACCTATACACGCCGTAGCGGCGACGCTGGGCACCATGACCACAGCGAAGCGCTTCCATCTCGTCCCGCCACGCACCTGGGACTCCATATTTCCTCCTTCTCGGACGTACATCTCCTGGCCCTGACTGCCCCCTATTGGCGGCTCAGCCGGGCAGGGATGGGAGAAGTGCTACGTCCTCGGGAAGGGGAGCGCCCGTCCTCGGAGGCGCGAACCGCGCACCGATCACCGGCGATCACCCCCGAGCGACAACCACTGGTCGCGCCTGACGCACATCACGCACAACCTTGCTGGACAGGCTCCGCCGTGCGGCGAAGACCCCCCTGCCCAAGAGCCGACTCCATTGTTTCCGGCTCTACTCGGTGGGGACCCAGGAAACCCCGTCGGCCCGACCGGCTGTCGGGGTACGGAAATGGACCGAGCGTCGCCGATCGTGGTGCATTCTCGCCGCCCGCACAAGGGGCTTCGTTACTGGGTAGTAACGGCCGGATAACCGAACAACGACCCGCCGGTATCGGTCGACGACGCTGGGTGTCATCGTGGGCCAGGACAAATCAGTTGACACCCGGGCGGAATCCGACAGATCAACGCCCTCGACTTACTCCAAGTAACAGCGGCCGCGATTACCAAGTTTTGGTAAAGCGCGGCCGCAGTGACAGTCCGTCGGCAAATCTTTCACTTCGGCATCACAGGTCACGAGGTTTACCGACTGGTCAGAACCGGCCCCGCGCCCCGCTCAGAACAGCGCCCGCGCCAGTGCCCGCCGGGCCGCCGTCACCCTGGGGTCATCGGCCCCGACGACCTCGAACAGCTCCAGCAGCCGCAGCCGTACGGCATCCCGGTCGTCACCCACCGTGCGCCGCACGGTGTCGATCAGCCGGCTGAAGGCGTCCTCGACATGACCGCCCACCAGATCCAGGTCGGCGGCGGCGATCTGCGCGGGCACGTCACCCGGCTTCTCGGCGGCCTCGGTGCGCACCTGCTGCGGGTCGAGCGTCGAGACACGGTGCAGCAACTCGGCCTGGGCGAGCCCCAGTTTGGCCTCGGAGTTGCCCGGGTCGTCGCTCAGCACGTTCTTGTACGCCTGCACGGCCCCGCCGAAGTCCCCCGCGTCCAGGGCCTGCACGGCGGCTTCGAGCAGCGCGTCGTACGGTCCCGCCGGCACCTCGGCAACGGCCTCGGGCCGGTCGCCCGGCGCGGCGTCGGGGTCGACGGCCAGCCCGGTCAGGCCGAAGCGCTGCTCGGCGACCTGGATCAGCTGGTCGAGGGTCTGCCGGACCTGCGGCTCGGCGGCGGCCCCCTGGAAGAGCGGCAGCGCCTGGCCGGCGACCACCGCGAAGACGGCCGGGATGCCCTGCACCCCGAACTGCTGCATCAGCATCTGGTTGGCGTCGACGTCGATCTTGGCAAGGACGAAGCGTCCGTTGTAATCAAGCGCGAGCCGCTCCAGGAGCGGGCTCAGCTGCTTGCACGGCTCGCACCACTCGGCCCAGAAGTCGATGACGACCGGGACCTCGGTGGACCGCTGCAGGACCTCGCTCTCGAACCCCGCCTCATCTACGTCGATCACCAGGTCGGCCGGGGAGACGGCACCGCCGCCGCCCTGCCGGGCGGTCTCGGCGCGCGCCTGCTCCGCCTTGACCTTGGCCTCCTGGGCCGCCTTCACCGCGGCGAGGTCGACGACTCCGCTCATGGACATGTTCCGTGGCTGCATGCGTCTATCCTCCCCCGTCCGCGCGTGTGAATGAAAAGTGTTGTGAAAGCCGGTCTGTCGCAAGCCTGTTGTGAGCTGTTCGGCGCCGGGTCCCCACCCCGCGCCCAGTGGTTACGCTACGACCCGTAGCGTAATAGCACCGGCCCCCTCCCGGATACAGATACCCGGTGATCTCCCTCACTGCACCACAGGAACCGCCGGTTATGGTCAAGGGATGCAGAGCAGCACTCCCGCCCCACGCGCCGCGGGACGCCCCCGCAGCACCACCGCGGACACCGCGATCCTGGCGGCGACCCGGGAGGCCCTGGTCGAACTCGGCTGGTCCAAGCTCACGTTGGGAGACGTCGCCACGCGCGCGGGGGTTGCGAAAACCACCCTCTACCGCCGCTGGGCAGGCAAGAACGAACTCGTCGTCGACGCGGTGGCGGAACTCTTCGACGAACTCCACCTCCCCGACCGGGGCACGCTGGCCGCCGACATCGAGGGCGTGGTCCTCCAGTTCGCGGCGATCCTGGCCCGCCCGGAGGCGAAGAGCGGCCTGATGGCGGTGGTAGCCGAATCGATCCACGACGACGCCCTGCGGGACCGCATCCGCGAGTCGATCGTCGACCGCCAGAAATGCCTGGTCCTGGAGGGCAGGGCACGGGCCCAGGCACGCGGCGAACTCCCCCCGGAGACCGACCCCCAGGAAGCCGCCCGCACGGCCGACCTCATCTTCGACGTGGTCGCGGGCGCGGTCGTCCACCGCACCCTGGTGAGCGCGGAACCGGCCGACGAGGAGTGGGTCCACAGCTTCACCCAGGTCCTCCTGCTCGGCCTGACGTCACTCAGCAACCCCTAGAACCTGCCAGGCGGGATCCGGTCACGCCCACGGAACCTGACACACACGTCCGAGGCACTGCCATCGGCCACGACCCCACTCCCGGCTCCGCCCAACTCCGCAGTCGCAGGGCCTGGCACGCACACCCGAGACGCAGCCGTCAGCCGCCGCGACTCCCCGCGCTCCCGGCTCCGCCCACCTCCGCAGGCGTCAAGCCCCGCACGCGCACCTGCGGCGCTGTCATCCGGCACCGACTCCCCCGCCTCGGCTCCGCCCACCTCCGCCTCGCAGCCTCACGCGCCGGGCCCCGGTCACCGGCGCCGACCGGGCCCCGCCAATCCTCCGCGACCTGCTCCGCCGGACCCGCCTTAGAAGCCTGCGGGCTCGGTGTAGACCCCCCACTCGTCCCGCAGCACCCCGCAGATCTCCCCCAGCGTCGCCTCCGCCCGCGCCGCGTCCAGCATCGGGCCGATCATGTTGGACCCGTCCCGCGCGGCCGCGAGCATCGCGTCCAGGGCCGCCGCCACGGCCGTCTCGTCCCGTACGCCCTTGCGTGCGCCCAGCTCCTGGATCTGGTCCCGCTCCACCTCGTGGCTGACGCGGAGGATCTCCAGGTCGCCGGTCACGGAGCCGTGGTGCACATTGACGCCGACGACCCGCTTGTCGCCCTTCTCGACGGACCGCTGGTACTGGAACGCGGCCTCGGCGATCTCGCCGGTGAACCAGCCGTCCTCGATGCCGCGCAGGATGCCGGAGGTGATCGGCCCGATCGGGTGCTGTCCGTCCGGGTGGGCCCGCAGCCCCCGCTCCCGGATCTGCTCGAAGATCTTCTCGGCGTCCGCCTCGATCCGGTCGGTGAGCTGCTCGACGTACCACGAACCACCCAGCGGATCCGCCACGTTGGCGACCCCGGTCTCCTCCATCAGCACCTGCTGCGTGCGCAGCGCGATCTCCGCGGCCTGCTCACTGGGCAGCGCGAGGGTCTCGTCCAGGGCGTTGGTGTGCAGCGAGTTGGTCCCGCCGAGCACGGCCGCGAGCGCTTCCACGGCCGTACGCACCACGTTGTTGTACGGCTGCTGCGCGGTCAGCGAGACGCCGGCGGTCTGGGTGTGGAAGCGCAGCCACTGGGCCTTCTCGGACCGCGCGCCGTAGACGTCCCGCATCCAGCGGGCCCAAATGCGGCGCGCGGCACGGAACTTGGCGATCTCCTCGAAGAAGTCGACGTGCGCGTCGAAGAAGAAGGACAGGCCGGGCGCGAAGACGTCCACGTCCAGGCCCCGGGACAGGCCGAGTTCGACGTACCCGAAGCCGTCCGCCAGCGTGTACGCGAGCTCCTGCGCGGCCGTGGAACCGGCCTCGCGGATGTGGTAGCCGGAGACCGACAGCGGCTTGTAGGCGGGGATGCCGGTCGCGCAGTACTCCATGAGGTCGCCGATGAGGCGCAGGTGCGGCTCGGGCTGGAAGAGCCACTCCTTCTGCGCGATGTACTCCTTGAAGATGTCCGTCTGGAGCGTGCCGTTGAGGACGGCCGGGTCGACGCCCTGCCGCTCGGCCGCCACGAGGTACATGCAGAAGACGGGGACGGCCGGCCCACTGATCGTCATCGACGTCGTGACGTCACCCAGCGGGATGCCCTTGAAGAGGACCTCCATGTCGGCGGCGGAGTCGATGGCGACCCCGCAGTGGCCGACCTCGCCGAGCGAGCGCGGGTCGTCGGAGTCGCGGCCCATCAGGGTCGGCATGTCGAAGGCCACGGAGAGGCCTCCGCCGCCGTTGGCGAGGATCTTCTTGTACCGCTCGTTGGTCTGCTCGGCGTTCCCGAATCCGGCGAACTGCCGGATGGTCCACGTCCGCCCCCGGTAGCCCGTCGCGTACAGCCCGCGCGTGTAGGGGTACTCCCCGGGCCACCCGATCCGCTCGAAGCCGTCGTACGTGTCCCCGGGGCGAGGCCCGTACACCGGCTCGACGGGATCACCGGAGAGCGTGGTGAAATCGGCCTCACGCGTGCGTGCGGCGTCGAAACGGGCCTGCCAGCGTCGGCGGCCCTCTGCGATGGCGTCAGCGTCCATACCCTCGAATTTACTAGGACGTCCTAGTAAATGTCGATGGGATACCGCCGTACGCAACTCGTACGGCGGTGGAAGCGGTGAGGCTCAGACCTTCGCGGCGACCGGAGCCGGCTCGGCGAAGTGCCCCTCAAGCTCGTGGCTGACCTTCCGCTCAACGAAGAACGCGGCCGTCGGAATCGTGCCCGCGAGGAGCACCCACAGCTGCTTCCCGACCGGCCACTTCGCCTTGGAGCCCAGGTCGAAGGCGAAGAGGAGGTACACGACGTACAGCCAGCCATGCGCGATGGCGACGACCTCGGTGAAGCTCCCGGCGCCGTCGATCTTCAGGAGGTACTTGGCGATCATGCTCAGGCAGAGCAGGACCAGCAGCACACCCGTGGTGTACGCCAAAACGCGGTAGCGGGTGAACACGCTCTTTTTCATGAGGACGAGCGTAACCACCCGTTCCGGGCGATCTTTCCCCGGGGCGGCGGCCCGGGTCACTCCTCGTCGAAGTCCTCCGCGGCGACCCGGAGCGGCCGCAGCATCGCGAAGATCTCCCCGCACTCCTCGGCGTCGTAGGCGCCGAGCCCGAAGTCCATCTCCATCAGGTCACGCGTGGCCGCGTCGCAGACCTCGCGGCCCTTGTCGGTGATGGAGGCGAGGGTGCCGCGGCCGTCGTTGGGATTGGGGCGCTTGGCGACGAGACCGGACCTGACCAGGCGGTCCACGGTATTCGTCACGGACGTGGGGTGCACCATGAGCCGCTCGCCGATCTTGGACATCGGCAGCTCGCCCGCCTTGGAGAAGGTGAGCAGCACGAGTGCCTCATAGCGCGCGAAGGTCAGTCCGTACGGCTTGACGACCGCGTCGACCTCGGCGAGCAGGATCTGCTGCGCCCGCATGATCGAGGTGATGGCGGCCATGGACGGCACGTTCCCCCAGCGCTGTTTCCAGTGTTCGTCGGCGCGGGCGATGGGGTCGAAAGGAAGACTGAGCGGCTTTGGCACGGCACCAGACCTTACCGGCCGGTCACATCGTGGTCAGCCCCGTCTCGCCCATCGGTCCCGGGAGGTTACGCGAGGCCCCTCGGAGCCGTACCCGTGTGCCCGGTGTCGTATCCGGGCGGGCCGTGCGGCTTGTGCCAGGATTACTGACTGATTGTCACTGAATGTCCCCCTGGCGCAAGGGAGCAGCATGTCCCGGCTGATCCGCACGTTCGCGGCGCTCGCGGTCCTCGGGCTCGCGGTGGGCTGTTCGTCCGCGTCCGACGTCGACGAGGCCTCCGTCGCCGGTGCCCGGTCCAAGGGGCCGGCCGGCGACATGACCTTCTGGGTCGACCCGGCGAGCCCGGCGGCCGAGCAGATCCAGATGTGGGAGCGGGAGGGGCGCAAGCAGGACGCCGCCCTGCTCAAGCGGATCGCCGACGAGCCGACCGCGCTGTGGCCGGCCGGTGAGATCGACCCCGGCCCGGTGATCAGGGCGGCGACCGCTGCCGCGCGTCAGGAAGGACGCACGGCGGTCTTCGTCGCGTACGACATTCCGCACCGCGACTGCGGTCAGCACTCGGCCGGCGGGGCGGAGGACGCCGATGCCTACCGGGCGTGGATCGGGAAGTTCGCCGAGGCGCTGGGCGACGCGAAGGCGCTCGTGGTGCTGGAGCCCGACGCCGTCGCGCACATGGTGGACGGGTGCACGCCCGGCGAATACCAGGGCGAGCGGGAGCAGTTGCTGAGCGAGGCGGTCGTCCGGCTGAAGCAGCAGTCGGGGACGAAGGTGTATCTCGACGCGGGCAACCCGTCCTGGATTCAGGACTCTTCGAAGCTCGTGGAGCCGTTGAAGCGGGCCGGGGTCGAGGAGGCCGACGGGTTCTCCCTCAACGTCTCCAACTTCCAGACGGACGCGGTGACGAAGAAGTACGGCGTCCAGCTGTCGCGGGACCTCGGCGGCAAGCACTTCGTCGTCGACACCAGCCGCAACGGCAACGGGCCGCTGCCCGGCGCCTGGTGCAACCCGCCGGGCCGGGGCCTGGGCACTCGCCCGACCACCGACACCGGCGAACAGTCCCTGGACGCCTTTCTGTGGATCAAGCGGCCCGGCGCCTCGGACGGCACCTGCGAGGGCGGTCCGGACGCCGGGCAGTGGTGGCCGGAGTACGCCCTGGAACTGGCACGCAACTCCAAGGCATAGAGCAGCAGTCGACCAACGTCACTGCACCTGAATCCACTTGGCCTCCGAGGGCGTGCCCTGCGCGTCCGTCACGAAGAGCATGTACCAGCCGGGCGGCACCAGTGCCTGGTCCTTGGGGACGTCCACCGTCACCGACTTGCCGTCCTTGACGAGGCCGAGTTCGATGGAGCGCTGCTCGACGTCCGTCGTGTGCGTGACCGAACTCGGCCGCATCAGACGGGCCTTGACGACCCGTTCGGGGTGGTCTGTGCGGAAGGTCGCGCGGTGGTGCCGGTCCAGGGTCTCCGGACCGTCCTGCAGTACGGGCCTGTTGGTGCCGTTCTTGTGCAGCGCGGGCGGGGTGAAGATCTCCATGCGCTGCTCGAAGTGGCCCAGTTTGGTGTTGGCCTGGTCGTCGAAGAGCGGGTCGGAACCGAACGTGACGACTCTGCCGTCGGGCAACAGCAGTGCCTCGGAGTGGTAGTTGCGGCCGACCATCGGGGCGGCGGCCTCGCGGAAGGCGTTGCCCTTCGGGTCGTAGAACTGCGCCTTGAAGATGTTGCTGGCGCTGCGGCCGCGGTAGTCCGAGGAGCCGTTGGTGGTGAAGACCGAGTCGTCCGGCATGATCACGCTGTTCAAGTACCGGGTGCCCTGGGGGAGGTTGGGGCCGTCCTTGAAGACCGGGCTGTCCTGCTTCAAGTCGACTACAGCCGTACGCGGGGTCGACTTCTTGGACTCGCCGACGCCTCCGCCGCCGAGGATCATCACCTTCTGGTCCTGGGCGGGCGGCAGGAGGAGGGAGGACGAGGTCTCGGTCTCGTCGGGGTCGCGCAGTCCGGCGACCGTGGTGAACTTGTTGGTCTTCAGGTCCCAAATACCCGGCTCACGGCCCTTGTTGGCGGGTCCGTAGCCGGCGTTGGAGGCCGGGTAGAAGAGCTTGCCGCCCTTGGTGAGGAAGAGGGCCGGGTAGGTGGGGAAGTAGCGCTTGGGGCCCGGGGTCCACTTCTTGGTCTTCGGGTCGTAGATCTCGTTGTCGCCCTGGTCGATGACGCCGACGTCGTCGAGGCCGGAGACGGCGAGGACGCGGCCGTCGTCGAGGCCGACGAGGGTCGGGTACCAGCGGGCCTTCTCCATCGGGTCGACGGGGATGTACCGCTCCGCCTTCGGGTCGAACTCGTAGGCGGCGCGGATGCCTTGGTAGTCCTGCTTCTCCAGGGTGATCTTCTCGGAGAGGCCGTACGTGTTGTTCGCGTCCTTGCCCTTGAGGCCGACGATGTCGTACTGCGCCTGGTTCTCGGTGACCGACATCGGGCCCGGCTCGGCGGCCTCGACGAAGACGCGGACCTCGCTCGCGGTGACCTTCGTCTGCCAGGGCTGCATCACACCGCGGGCGTTGTACGTCACCTTGAACTCGCGCTTGGCCTTGGGGACGGTGACGTCGAACTTGCTGATGTAGTCGACGCCGGCCGGTGAGCGGAAGACGGTGCCCTTCTTGAGGAACATCGCCTTGTTGGGGTTCTCGTTCTTGACGCGCATACCGCCGCCGGCCCGCTTGACCTCGCCGTCGAGGAGTTCGTAGCGGGCGGTGCCGCCGGCCACCAGCAGGTTGCCGCTGGGGAGTTGGCTGTGTCCGCCGCAGAAGAAGTCGACCGGGGTCGGGATCTTCTTGAAGGTGTTCGCCTTCGGGTCCCACAGCACGGTGTCGAAGGACCCGGCGTTGAACTTCTTCTGCTCGTTGCCCGACCCGGCCACGATCAGCACCTTGCCGGTATGCAGCAGCGAGGCGTGGATGGCGTTGGTGCGGTACTCCTTCGGGATGTCGATCTGGTCCCAGGAGCCGTACTTGGCCATGTACTCGGGCCGGGTGATCTTGTACTCGTGGTACTGCTCGCCGGCGAAGTCGAGGGCGGCCGGGGCGTTGAGACCGGCCAGGACGGCGATGCCGCCGATGCCGAGGACGGTCTTCCTGGTTTTCTGGGACGGCTGGAAGGCCATGGTCTAGTTGCCCCCTGTCGTGGTGCTGGAGACGGACGGACCCGCCCCGGTGGTGGCGAGCGCGGGCTCGGCGGTGTCGAGGGTGCGCGCCACGCCGAGCAGCGACCGCTGTTCCCGGCGCTCTCTGAACCGTGAACCGGCCCAAACCCCCATCGGGGCAAGGGAGATGACCATCGCGAGGACGGCCCAGGTGCGCATGGCCGCGTGGGTGTGGTCGAGGACGACCGAGGCGGCCAGCGAGGTGGCCAGGAGGATCGCCCAGAAGAGATGGATGCGGAAGGTCATCACCCGGTCAGGGCTGGCGTCGCCGCCCTTGGGCGTGACGACGAACCGGCTGGGACGGCGGATGAGCGCCTCACCGAAGGACTTCAGATAGATGGGCGCGGAGAGCGCCGACATCGCCATGCCGGCCAGCCCGCCCGACCCCTCGGGCTCGTGCGGGGAGACATTGTGCCGCCGGTTCCAGAGATAGAGCCCGATCTGAAGCGCGGCCGCATCGCTGTAGAGCATCAGCCACACCGACGCGGCGACCTGCGTACCGGACGCCCCGAACCACAGGAACAGGAAGCAACTCATGATGCCCAGCAGCCAGTTGACGGCCGTCATCGGGTAGTAGACGAGCATCAGCGTGTACGAGAACAGCCGCCCCGGAGGCATCGTGAACGGCGCCTTCCAGTACTGCTTGATCAGCGTCTCGTACGTCCCGCGCGACCACCGCATCTGCTGCGTGAAGAAGTCGGTCCAGGAGGCCGGCCCCTCCCCCACGGCGAGCACGTCCGGGGTGTAGACGGACCGCCAGTGCGTACGCGTCAGGGGATTGCGGTGCCGATGCAGCTCGAAGCCGGTGGCCATGTCCTCGGTGATGGAGTCGTACAGCCCGCCGATCTGCTTGACGGCGGCGATCCGTACGACGTTGTTGGTGCCGACGAACATGGGTGCGCGGTAGCGGTTGCCGGCGCGCTGGATCAGCGCGTGGAAGAGGAACTGCTGCGACTCGGCGGCCTTGGTGACGGGGTTGTGGTAGTTCCCGTACACCTGCGGTCCTACGACGAAGGCCACGTCCGGGTCTCGGAAGTAACCCATCATCCGCTCAAGGAAGTTGGGGAGCGGCACGTGGTCGGTGTCGACAGAGGCGAAGAACTCGTAGTCGCCGCCGTGCATGGCGATCCAGGCGTTGTAATTCCCGTGCTTCGTACGGGCCTTGTGGACACCCTTGGGGCGGTTCCACTCGGGAACTCCGTGCCGCGTGAAGTGCCGTACGCCCAACTCGGCGCACAGGGCCTTGGCTTGCTCGTCGTCACCTTCGTCGAGGAGCCAGACGTCAACCGGGCCGGTGTGGGTCACATTGACCGCACCTTCGAGAGTCGCGCGGACCATGGAGAGGGGTTCCTTGCCCGGGACGTACGTGGTGAGGAAGGCGACGCGGGTGCCGGGGGCGGGGACGACGGGGATCGGGTCGCGGGCGACCAGCGTGGCGTGGGCGACGGAGGCGACGTTGACGACCATGAACAGTTCGATGAGACCGATGGCTATCAGCATCGTGACGTCGAGCCCGACCATCCACTCCTGACCGCCCTCGCGCTCGACCCAGTGGGAGGGCCAGACGAGATAGACGAGCAGGGCGGCGGTGAGCACCGGGGCGAGGCTCATCAGGAGGACAGCGCGTATTCGGTGGGGCTCGCGCGAGAGGAGCGAGTTGTACTGCACCTGGTACGACGCACCGGACGGCTCCGTGAGCGGTCCGGCCAGCCGGCTGTAGGTGTCGTAGTCGTAGCCCTCCGGCCGCACAGTGCCCTCCAATGATTGAGGAGTGATCGACGCCCGGGGAGCGAGGAACGGTTGGGTTCCGAACATCGACCGGGCCGATACCCACACACAAGTGGACATATAGGGGCATGTCGAACTGGGCGCGTCCAGGTGGGTGGGAGTTGCCTCCGGCGGTGGAGCGGGTGCCTTCGGCGGCGGAGCAGATGGGCTTCGGGGGTGGAGCAGGTG
>NZ_JBXVPZ010000152.1:0-20153 GCF_057961495.1 Streptomyces sp. P5F9
GAGAGTGGGAGCGCGCCGTGCCCGCCCCGCCCGGCGCGCTCCCACTCTCCGTCTCCCGCAGTCGGCGGGCGAGGTCGGTGAACTCCCGGGCCACCCGTGGATGGGCCGCGGCGAGGTCGGCGTCGTCGCTGCGGGCCTGGAGGTCCTGTCCCATCAGCACCGCCCGCCCTTGTTCCAGCAGAGACGCCGCCTGTTCGGTGCGGCCCGCGGCGAGCGCCACCGCGCACGCGGTACGGGCCAGGCTCGTCCCGGCGAGCCGGTCCGGGAGGTCGGCGGTGCGGCCGGCACCGCCCGGGCCCTGATAGCGGCGGCCGAGCAGCGCGGCGCGCAGGACGGCCTGGCGGTCGTCGCGGTGCAGCGCCTGGGACACCACCAGCGGCAGGGCTTCCAGCGCGGCTTCGGCGGCGTCGGTCGCCCGGGGCCAGTTGCGGCTGTTCACCGCCGCACCGAGCGCGGTCCGCGCGTTCTCGAAGCGGGCCCGGGGCGGCAGCGCCCGTTCGGTGGCCGGGTCCCAGGAGCTGGGCTCGGGATCGCCGTAGCGGTACCCGGTGAGATCGTCGAAGGCGGTGCGGACCAACTCGGTGACGGTCGCCAGGGCGGGGCGGAGCTGTTCGCGCAGTGCGGCCGGCTCAGGTGAGTACTCCGGCCGGCCCGGCAGTTCGTCGAGGGCCCTCGCGGCCAGTTCGACGAGCCGTACCGCCTCCTGGGCGCCGGAGACGTCCCGGCGCATGCAGGAGACGCCGGACAGCGCGTCCGCGTAGAGGATGACGCAGCCGAGCCAGGTCGCCGACATCTCCGGCAGCCTGCCGACCGCCCAGGCCAGCGCGTCGGAGGCCCGGGCGACCGTCCCCTCGTCCTGACGCACCATCCCGTAGGCGTGCCGGTGCATCTCCACCGAGCACAACAGCTCGATGTACCGCGGACTCGTGGGCGACAGCAGGGCCAGCTGCTCGTCGCCGCACCGCACCACCCGTTCCAGGTCCTCGTGGCGCTCGCTGAAGGTGAACTGCGCGGCCAGGAACTGCACGAGGGTGGAGGCGAAGAATCCGCGCCGCCCGTCGGGCAGCTGCCCGGCCAGCGCGGCCTTCAACTGGTCGACGGCCAGGGCCAGTCGACGCGGATCGCTGGCACCGGCGCCCAGCAGGGCGGCCCGCACGGCCGCGGCGTCCGGCGGCAGCGCGTCGAGGTCCGCCGCGGTGGCCGGCTCCGCGGGCCCGGCGTCAGCGGGTGGCCCGGGCGGCCAGACGAGGTCGGCAGCCCCCGTGCGACCGGGTCCGGCGTCCGCCGAGGCGGGCCGGGTGCCGCCGGTGAACGGGGCGAAGTCGGCCGGGCCGGGGCCGGGCGAACGGACCCCGGGGCGGCCCATGGGGGCTGACATCCGGACGGGGGGCAGTTGCACCCCGCTCAGCAGCCGGCCCAGCATCGGGGCCACGAGCCGCAGCAGTTGGGCGCCGTCGATCGGCATCCACTTGAGCATCTTCGCCAACTCGGCGCACGCGGTGCGCTTGTCGGCGATATGCGGTAGCAGGGGGTGGTCCGGCGGCAGGTCCCGCTGGAGCGCGGCCCACAGTTCGTCGGCGCGCCGGAGATCGGCGGGCGACTTGGTGAGGAGGGCCCTCGCGCTCAGCAGCGCCGGCATGTTCCCGGCGTAGATCCCGTTGTCGTCGGGTGGCCCGCAGGCCCGGAACGCCTCCAGCTGGGCGATGGCCTCGTCGATCACCTCCTCCTCGGGATGGAACGGCACGGACATGCTGAGGGCGAGGGAGAACATGAGATGCGCCGAGGCGGCCTCGGCGTCGACCGGGGCGGTGCCGTGGCGCCGGGCGTACTCGACCGCCCGCAGCGCCGACCGGCCTCCGCGCAGCGCCAGTTCGACGGGCCGTGTGTCGCTCGGCCTGTCGCGGAGCCGTACCAGGGACGCGTGGACGACGGTGGCGCTGACGAGGCCGGCCTCCAGATGGTCTGCGGTGATGCCGGCGAACGCCGCGTCGGCCCACCGTCCGGCGTCCGCGAGGACAGCCATGTCCCCCGACTCGACGCGGAAGAACGCGGACTGCGCGAGCCGGGCCAGCAGACAGGGCCGGACCAGATCGGCCGCCGGAAGCCCCTCGGCCAGCCGTACGGCGTGCGGGTGCGACGGCCGGGGCGGCTCGAAGTGGCTGGGCGGGGGCTCCTCCGGGTAGCTGGCCGCGACGGACACCGGATCGTCCGCAGGCCGCCCCTGCGTCTGGGCGGCGAGGTGGTGGTGGACCTCGTTCGACAACCGGTAGTCCTCGAACCGCTGCGACAGCGTGCGCTCGGCCAGCCACAGGTGCAGCACCCAGCGGGGACGCCGCGGGTCCCGCCGCTCCCCCACGTCGAGCGCGTACTCCAGCACGGCCACCGCGGCCACCGCGCAGTCCCGGCCGCCCTCGGCCCAGGAGGCACGCAGGAGCCCGGCCGCGGCAGGCAGCCAACTGTCCGGATTCCCACCGGCGCCGGCCACATGCCGCTCGACGTGCGGAGTCCACGCCGCCTCAGCACGCACCAGCAGACGATCCACGGCTGTTCGTATCTCTGACACACCGCCAGTCTTCCCGGGCGCGGCCCGTTTGGGTCATCATCCGGAAATCTCCGACAAACAACCCCTCAGTGTGCCCAGCGCTGTTCACGGCGGCGGGACGCCCGGTCGGCGCGGCGGGGAGCGGTGCCGTCGGCAGCGCTGGCGGCCCCGACACGCTCACGTCGGCAACTAGGTACCCGCCCGCTCCCGCACCATGAACTGCGCATACCGGTCAGGCCAGTCCGGATCCTCCGCGCCGGTGCGCGCCTCGTGCTCACCGTGCGCTGCGGCGGCCCGGGAGCCGGGCGGTGATCTCCTGCAGAACCCAGCCGTTGCCGTCCGAGTCTCCGAACGACACGAACGAGCAGCCGAGCCGTTTGAGTTCGTCGTGGGCGGCGTCGGCGTCGAGCCGCTAGCCCAGCGCCGTATAGAAATCCTTGGCCCGGTCCACGTCCCCGACCGGCACCACGACGGCTTCGAGCTTCATGTCCACGGGGTGCTCCTCCGCTCTCGGACGAACTTCCGTCACCACCAGACTCGCCAGAGGCGATCGGCGTCCAGCACTGCCCGCGCGAACGCCTCCGGAGCCTCCTGCTGCACGTTGTGCCCGATGCCGTCGTAGCGCGGGTCTCCCGCTCGCCTCGGCGGCCGGTGTCGCCTCGAAGACCGTCTTCGCGAGCGTCGGCAGCGAGAGCGACATCCTGAATCGGGTCGTCGACCGGGCGGTGATCGCCTCCGGCTACGAACAGACCATGAGGGATCTGCTCGAACTGCGGAGCCCGGACGCGGTCCACAAGGCACTGCCCGTCCATGAGGACAGCGAGGCGCTGTGGGAGCGCATGACGGCCGCGTACCGGGACGCGTTGCACACCGCCGCCCGCCATCTGCACACCCTGACTCCCCGCCGCCCCACTCGGCGAAGGAGACCGGCGATCTCCTCTGGCACTGGTTCGGTCCCACCGGGTGGCGCACGCTCGTGGTCGAGAACGGCTGGTCGTGGGACCGCGCCGAGGAAGTCCCGCACGGCACGGCGGTCGCCACCCTGCGCTGACGGCGACCGCCGGAACTGTGGGGCTCAGGCGCCGACGTACGCCGCCAGGTGCTCCCCCGTGAGCGTCGACCGGGCCCCGACCAGGTCGGCCGGTGTTCCCTCGAAGACGATCTTTCCGCCGTCGTGCCCGGCTCCGGGCCCGAGGTCGATGATCCAGTCGGCGTGGGCCATGACCGCCTGGTGGTGCTCTACGACGATGACCGACTTGCCGGAGTCGACCAACCGGTCGAGCAGGCCGAGCAGTTGCTCCACGTCGGCGAGGTGGAGGCCGGCGGTGGGCTCGTCGAGGACGTAGACGCCGCCCTTCTCGGACATGTGGGTGGCCAGCTTGAGGCGCTGGCGTTCGCCGCCGGAGAGGGTGGTGAGCGGCTGGCCGAGGCTGAGATAGCCGAGGCCGACGTCGGCGAGCCGGGTCAGGATCCGGTGTGCGGCCGGTGTCGCCGCTTCGCCCGCGCCGAAGAACTCCTCGGCCTCGGTCACCGACATCGCGAGCACCTCGCTGATGTCACGGCCGCCGAAGTGGTACTCAAGGACCGAGGCGTCGAACCGTTTCCCTTCGCAGTCCTCGCAGGTGGTCGCCACGCCGGCCATCATCGCCAGGTCGGTGTAGATGACCCCGGCGCCGTTGCAGGTGGGGCAGGCGCCCTCGGAGTTGGCGCTGAACAGGGCCGGCTTCACGCCGTTGGCCTTCGCGAACGCCTTGCGGATCGGTTCGAGGAGTCCGGTGTATGTCGCCGGGTTGCTGCGGCGCGATCCGCGGATGGCGCCCTGGTCGACGGAGACCACGTTCTCGCCGGCCGGGATCGACCCGTGCACGAGCGAGCTCTTGCCGGAGCCCGCGACTCCGGTGATGACGGCGAGGACGCCGAGCGGGATGTCGACGTCGACGTCCTGGAGGTTGTTGGTCGCGGCGCCCCGGATCTCCAGGGTGCCGGCGGGCTTGCGGGTCGACTCCTTCAGCTTGGCCCGGTCGTCGAAGTGCCGGCCGGTGATGGTGCCGCCGGTGCGCAGTCCCTCGACGGTGCCCTCGAAGCAGACGGTGCCGCCCGCGGTACCGGCGCCGGGGCCGAGGTCGACGACGTGGTCGGCGATCGCGATGGTCTCCGGCTTGTGCTCCACGACGAGCACGGTGTTGCCCTTGTCGCGCAGGCGCAGCAGCAGGTCGTTCATGCGCTGGATGTCGTGCGGGTGCAGTCCGATGGTGGGCTCGTCGAAGACGTACGTGACGTCGGTGAGCGAGGAGCCGAGGTGGCGGATCATCTTGACGCGCTGTGCCTCACCGCCGGACAGCGTGCCGGCGGGCCGGTTGAGCGAGAGGTAGCCGAGGCCGATCTCCACGAACGAGTCGAGGGCCTGCCGCAGTGCGGTGAGCAGCGGTGCCACCGACGGTTCGTCGAGGCCGCGGACCCACTCGGCCAGGTCGCTGATCTGCATGGCGCAGGCATCGGCGATGCTGATGCCCTTGATCTTCGACGAGCGGGCGCCCTCGTTGAGGCGGGTGCCGTCGCACTCGGGGCAGACGGTGAAGGTGACCGCGCGGTCCACGAACTCCCGGATGTGCGGCTGCATGCCCTCCCGGTCCTTGGCGAGCATCGACTTCTGGATACGCGGGACCAGACCTTCGTAGGTCATGTTGATGCCCGCGATCTTCATCCGGGTCGGCTCGCGGTGCAGGAAGTCCTGCAGTTCCTTCTTGGTGAACCTGCGGATCGGCTTGTCCGGGTCGAAGAAGCCGGACTCGGTGTAGAGGCGCGAGTTCCAGCCCCCGCCCGTGTAGCCGGGCACCGTGATCGCGCCCTCCGCGAGGGACTTGGAGTCGTCGAAGAGCTGGGTGAGGTCGAGGTCGGTGACCGAGCCGCGGCCCTCGCAGCGCGGGCACATGCCGCCGGTGATGCTGAAGCTGCGGCGCTCCTTCACCTTCTGGCCGCCGCGTTCCATGGTGACCGCGCCCGCGCCGCTGATCGAGGCGACGTTGAAGGAGAACGCCTTGGGCGAGCCGAGGTACGGCTTGCCTAGCCGGCTGAAGAGGATGCGCAGCATGGCGTTGGCGTCGGTGGCGGTGCCGACCGTGGAGCGCGGGTCGGCGCCCAGTCGCTGCTGGTCGACGATGATCGCGGTGGTCAGCCCGTCGAGGACGTCGACCTCGGGCCGGGCGAGGGTCGGCATGAATCCCTGCACGAAGGCGCTGTACGTCTCGTTGATGAGCCGCTGCGACTCGGCGGCGATCGTGTCGAACACGAGCGAGCTCTTGCCCGAGCCGGAGACACCGGTGAACACCGTCAGCCGACGCTTCGGGATCTCGATGCTGACGTCCTTGAGATTGTTCTCGCGCGCCCCGTGCACGCGGATCAGGTCATGGGTGTCGGCAGCGTGCGGCGCGGACGACCGCGTATCCGTCCTCGTGGCCTTGCTCATCGTGTCTTCCCTCCGTTTGCGCCGGGCCGCCGACAGTCGATCAGCGGTCATCGCCCGGCTCGATCTAACCAAGCTTCGAGCGGTACGTCCGCTTCCGGCATCGATGCGCGGTGACGTCCATGGCGGTCACGCTACGGGCGGCGCGTGGACTCGCGCTTCTCGAATCCTGACCGGTCCGGTCGCCTCCCACCGCGCTGTGCACGGCGTACGTGGTGCAGGTGCCGGGCCAGCGCGACCACGGCCAGCGCGGCGACCAGGCCCGTCACACCCCGCCAGCCGAACCGGTCGTACGTGCGCACGCCGAGCCAGGAACCCGCGCTGCCGCCGAGGAACGCGCAGGTCATGTAAGCGGTGTTGATTCGCGCCCGGGCCTCGGGCCGCAGGGCGAAGATGCGGGCCTGGTTGGCGACCTGGCCGGACTGGACGGCCACGTCGAGCAGCAGCATGCCCGCGGCCAGGGCCAGCAGGCCGGTGGTGCCGCCGCCGTAGGCCGGTACGAGCACGGCCGCCGACGCGATCGTGCCGAGCATGGCGAGGAGGCTGACCGTGTCGGGACCCCTGCGGTCGGCGAGGCGGCCGGCGAACGGGGTGCTGAACATGCTGGCCGCGCCGACCAGTCCGAGGACGCCCACCGCCTGGGCACCCATGGCGTAGGTCGGTCCGGTGACGAGCAGGGTGAGCGTGGTCCAGGCGGCGCTGAAGCCGGCGAATACGGTGGCCTGGTAGAGGCAGGAGCGGCGGAGGGCGGGTTCGGTGCGCAGGAGGCGCAGCGGCGCGGCTATCAGGGACGGGTAACTGAGGTGCGTGGACGGCTCGGTGTCCGGGACGGCCCGGGAGAGGACCGCGGCCAGGGCCAGGACGATCACCGCCGCGACGACGTACGGCGCCCGCCAGCCGAACCTCTCGCCGAGGGTGCCGCTGAAGGTACGGGCCAGGAGGATGCCGCCGATCAGGCCGCTGAGGAGCGTGCCGGTGACGGCTCCGCGGCGTTCGGCGGGTACGAGTCCGGCGGCCATCGGGATGATGATCTGCGGCACGACGGTCGTCACGCCGGTGACCGCGCTCGCGGCGACGAGGACCGGGAGCGCGGGCGCGGCGCTCGCGGCGAGCAGTCCGGCGGCGGTGAGCGTGAGCAGGGTGACGATCAGGGGGCGGTGCGGGAGCCGGTCGCCGAGGGGGACGAGGAGGAAGATGCCGGCCGCGTACCCGAACTGGGCCGCCGTGACGACGAGGGCGGCCGAGCCCGTGGAGACGCGCAGGTCGGCGGCGACGAGCGAGCTGATCGCCTGCGGGAAGTAGATGGTCGAGACGCCCACACCGCAGGCGAGGGACAGAACGAGGATCACCCAGCGGGGCACGGACACACCTCACGCGAGAACCGGTTTGACTGGTTCGGGTGACGGTAGCAGGCGAGCCTGTCCCGTGGCACCGCTTAAACCGGTTCTACGGAGGTAGGGTGGGCCCGTGCCAGCAACTCCCCGCTTCCGCCAGGGCGCCGGGCGCCTCTGCCTGGACTTCGTCCGCACCCTGCGGCACCGCGGTTCCCCCGACATGGTGGAGGAACTCCCGGACGCCGAGGCCCTGTTGGCGTGGGTGCGGCAGTGCGGCCCCTGCGCCGACGCCACGGGGCGTCCCGATGCCGCGAACGCGCGGGAGCTACGGGAGGCCGTCCACGCCCTGATCACCGCCGCACGGGCCGGCCGAATGCCCGACGCCCCCTCCCGCGAGCGGGTCAACTCGGCCGCCGCGCACGCCGTCCCCGTACCGCAGCTCACCTCGGCGGGGCACCTCACGCAGCACGCCGAAGACCCCGTCCGGGCCACCCTCGCCCTCGTCGCCCGCGACGCCCTGGACCTCGTCACCTCCCCGTCGCTCGCCCGCCTCCGCAACTGCGCGGGGCCGAACTGCGGAGCACTGTTCCTGGACATCTCCCGCCCCGGAAACCGCCGTTGGTGCTCCATGGGCACCTGCGGAAACCGGGCCAAGAAGGAGACGCTGCGCGGCAGGACAGGCTGAGGAGGGAGTGGGGAGAGAACTTGTTCACCTCTCCGCAACCGCCTTTGGGATCCACATACTTAAAGTGTGGATCCCCATGGCCCATCCCCGCGCAGGCGAGCCCCCACTCCCGCAGGCGCCCATGATGCACTCCCGGAACGGATCACGCCGATGCGTCAGCCTCCCCACCCGCACCCCTCATGACCCGTCACGGCGTACGCAGGATCGTGCCCCTGCTGCTGGGCTGGGAGGAGCTCCCCAAGTCCGTCTCCGTGCACGGCGCCCCGTACGAGGAGCGGCTGCGTGAACCCGTACCGGCCGTGCTCCTGGAGTGCGACGGCGGCTGGCTGCTGCTCGACACCGGCTTCAACACGGCACTGATCCGGGACCCGGCCCTGCGCCGCCGCTTCTACGGCTCCCCCAACTACCGGCCGATCCTGCCGGGCCCCGGCGAGCCCCTGGAGGAGGCCCTCGACGCGGCCGGCATCCCGATGGACGCGATCCACGCGGTGGCCGTCAGTCATCTGCACGCCGACCACGCGGGCGGACTCAAGCACTTCGCGGGGCGGGTGCCGGTGCACGTACAACACGAGGAACTCTCCTACGGCCTGTCCGGGCGGCCCGATGTCGAGCGCCACTCGATCTTCCGCGTCGACTTCGACGACCCGCGGATCGACTGGCGACAGGCCGATGGCGACGCGGAGATCGCGCCCGGCGTGACCGCCGTACTGACCGCCGGGCACACTCCCGGACACCAGAGTTTCGTCGTCGATCTCGCGGACGGCGGCGGCTTCGTGTTCGCCTTCGACGCCGCCGATCTCACCGAGAACATCGAGCACGAGCGCCCGATCGGCGCCTCGATCGGTGTCGATCCGGAGAGCACCGTCGAGCCCATCCGCCGCCTCAAGCGCATCGCCGCCGAACGCGGCTACGAGCTCGTCCCCGGTCATGACCCCGTGGTCTGGCCGGAGTTGATGCGCCGTCGAGGACTGTCCGGCGCGTAGCCGGTAGTGACCGGATCTCAGCCACAGCTCGGTTCACACGCCTTTAACACCCGGGACACGAGAGAGACCCTGTGGCCCGTGAACATGTTTTTGGATCCAATCTCAACACTTTGAGATCCATTATTCGAGGATCGGTGCCCAAGGAGGCCCACATGCCGGACCAGTCAGCTGGATCGTCCTCACCCGGCTCCGCCCCGTCGACGGCGTCGCGCCGCACCATGCTCCGGGGCGCGGGGCTCCTCGGCGTGGGAGTCGGCTTCGGGCTCCCCGCCCTGCTGAGTGCCTGCGGTGCTGCGGCCGACGACGCCAAGGGAAGCAGCAAGGGCGGCACGCTGACCCTGGCCATCGATGCCACCAGCGCGGTCAACGACCCGTCGTTCTACACCTCGTTGGGCGACTGGATGGCCGTCGACTGCATCTGCCGGGGCCTGACCTTCATCTCCTTCGAGACCAACGAGCCCACCCCGGACCTGGCCAAGAGCTGGACGATCTCCGACGACCAGCTCACGTACACCTTCGCCCTGCGCGAGGGCGTCAAGTTCCACGACGGCACCACGCTGACCTCGGCGGACGTCCTGGCCAGCCTGGGCCGGCAGTTCGACGAGAAGGACAAGACGCTGCCCAAGGGCGCCACCCGCCCGCTGTCCGACCTCGGCGCGAACGTCGCCTCACTGACCGCCCCGGACGACCTCACCGTCAAGATGGTCCTCAAGAAGCCGGACCGCACCACCCTGGGCCAGCTCTCCGACATCGGCGGCCGCATCATCTCCCAGGCCGCGCTCAAGAAGTACGGCGCCGACATCGGCAAACACCTCGTCGGCACCGGCCCCTTCGCCTTCTCCGCCGCCACCTCCGGCCAGTCGATCACCCTCACGGCCTTCGACGACTTCCGCCTGGGCAGACCCCCCGTCGACCGGCTGGTGCTGCGCCAGGTCCAGGACCCGTCGACGATCGTCAGTTCCCTGCTCAGCGGCGACATCTCGGCCACCCAGTTCACCCCGTACTCCGCGGCCGCACAGCTGCGCAAGGACGACTCGGTGACGGTCTACAAGACGCCGTACAACGCCAACGCCATCCTGATGATCGACGCCCGCCGCGTCCCCGAGCTCAAGGTCCGCCAGGCCATCAACCTCGCGATCGACCGCAAGTCCATCCTCGACCAGGCCTTCTACGGCGTCGGCGCGCTGCCCGGGGGCTACGCGATCCCGCCCGCGCAGAGCGGGTACGACACCAGCCTCGCCGACCTCAGCACCCAGGACACCGCCAAGGCGAAGAAGCTCGTCGCCGAGGCGGGGGCGGGCGGCCGCCGTATCCGGCTCATGGCGGCGAGCGACTCCTGGCACCCGAAGGCCGCGCAGATCGTCGCCCAGAACCTCACCGACGTCGGCTTCAAGGTGGTCACCACCTCAGTCGACCCGGCCACCTACTTCACCCGACTCCTCGACGGCAAGGACGACTACCACGACCTGATGATCTGGGAGCGCAACACCTACGTCCCGGACGCCAACGACATGGTCGGCGCCATGGCCAGTCCCACCGGGCTCTACGGCGCGACGATCACCGGCATGGACACGCTCAAGGACGCCGCCTCGCTCCAGGCGGAGCTGGACACTGCCAAGAACCTGCCCCTCGGTGCGCAGCGCACGGCTGCCTACACGAAGATCCAGCGCCGGTGGGCCGAGGACTACATGGTGCTGTCGATGCTGGCCTGCTTCGCCAACCTCGTGGTGAGCGGCTCGCACGTGAAGCACATGAACACGGCGGCGCTGGCCAACCACCGCTGTTACATGGAGAAGGCCAGTGTCTGA
This sequence comes from Streptomyces sp. P5F9, assembly GCF_057961495.1. Classification (NCBI taxonomy): domain Bacteria; kingdom Bacillati; phylum Actinomycetota; class Actinomycetes; order Kitasatosporales; family Streptomycetaceae; genus Streptomyces; species Streptomyces sp. P5F9. The sequence continues at coordinate 10,816 of NZ_JBXVPZ010000152.1, forward strand.
CACCACGACCGCTCCACCACCCGTGGCGACCGTAGGGCCCTCCTCGTCCCCGTCGATCGGGCGGATGGTCCTCGCCGTATGGCGTCGCCGCCGGTTGGCTCGGTCCTGGCCGGCCGTGCTGGCCTGGCTCGTCCTGATCGTGCTGGTCCTGGTGGCCGTCGTGGGGCCGCTGTTCGTGCAGGCGGATCCGCTGCGGCAGACCTCGTCGGCGCTGTTGCCGATGGGCTCGGCGGGGCATCTGTTCGGCACGGACGACCTGGGCCGGGACGAGTTCGCCAGACTCGTGCACGGCGCCCGGCCGTTGCTGCTGGTGGCGTTCGCGGCGACCGCGCTCGCGGCGATCGTCGGCACCGGGATCGGGCTCGTCGCCGGGTATGCGGGCGGTGTCGTGGAGCAGGTGCTGATGCGGATCGTGGATCTCGCGCTCGCGTTCCCGTCCATCCTGCTCGTGATCCTGCTGGTGGCGGCAGCGGGGCCGGGCACGGTCAGTCTGGTCTTCGGCATCGGGGTGTCCCTCGCGCCGGGTCTTGCCCGGCTGGCCCGCGCCCTGACCGCCCGCGAGGCCGCCCGGGACTACGTCGTCGCCTCCAAACTGGGCGGCACCCGCACCCCGCGCATCCTCGCCCGCGAACTCCTCCCGAACATCGCAGGACCGATGCTCGCCCAGGTCGTCATGACCCTCTCGATCGCGGCCGGTTTCGCCGCCGGCCTGTCCTACCTCGGCCTCGGCATCCAACCCCCGCAGCCCGACTGGGGATACATGGTCCAGGCGGGCCAGGAGTTCCTCTACACGGCACCCCGACTGGTCGTCCTGCCCGCGACGTTCACGCTTCTCTTCGTCGTCGCCTGCAACTTCGTGGGCGACGACCTGCGCGACGCGCTCGACGTACGGGGGCCGGCGTGACCACCGCCCTGCTCACCGTCCGCAGGCCCAAGTGGGCAGCGGGAACAGCCCTGTTGGTCCTACGACGGCTCGCGGTCATCCCCGTCGTCCTGTTCGCGCTGGCCAGCCTGGTGTTCCTCGCGATGCGCCTGCTCCCCGGCTCGCCGGCGACCTCGCTCGCGGCCGGCGGCAACAACCTCTCCGCGTCCCAACTGGCCGCCAACGAGGCACGCGTCAACAAGGCACTCGGCCTCGACCGACCCCTCCTCGTCCAGTACGGCAGCTTCCTCAACGACCTGGTGCATCTCCGGCTCGGCACCTCGTTCTACGGCTCCAACAGCGTCCTGGGTCTGCTCGGCGACGCCCTCCCCGCCACGATCGAGCTGACGCTGGCGGCGATGACGATCGCGGTCCTGCTCGGGGTCGTCACCGGTGTCATCGCCGCGCTGCGCAAGGGCAGTTGGATCGACCAGTCGACGCGGGCCGTGGCCACGGTGAGTTTCTCGCTCCCCTGGTTCGCGCTCGGGGTGCTCGGCATCGTCGTGTTCGGCGTGTGGCTGCGCTGGCTCCCCGTCCTGGGCCGGCTGCCCAGCTCGCTGGACTACAACCCGACCACCAACTTCGTTCTCCTGGACGCGATTCTCCAGAACCGCCCCGAGCTGGTGTGGCCCTGGATCCAGCATCTGATCCTGCCCGCCGTCACGTTGGCACTGTCGATGGCCGGGTTCATCACCCGCATCGTGCGCGCCTCCGTGCTGGAGGTCCTCGACGACGACTTCGTGCGGACCGCCCGGATGAAGGGCCTCAGCGAGAGCGTGGTGATCCGCCACCACGTGCTCCGCAACTCCTGGCTGCCCATCGTGACCGTCCTCGGGCTCCAGTTCGGCTCGCTGCTGGGCGGATCGGTGATCACCGAGACCGTCTTCTCCTACGCCGGGGTCGGCCGCCTGCTCGTTCAGGGCGTCCTGCAACGCGACTACCCCGTCGTGCAGGGCGCCGCCCTCGCCATCGCCCTCCTCTTCACCCTGGTCAACCACGCGGTGGACCTGCTGTACACGGTCCTCGATCCGCGGCTACGGAAAGGATGACCCGCATGGACATCGTGCTGGTCCACGGCGCCGGCGGACGGCCGACGACCTGGTCTGCGGTGCAGCCCCTGCTGACTGCCCGCGGCCACCGGCTGTTCACCGTCACCAACCCGATGACCTCGCTGGAGGACGATGTCGCCAACACGGCGGCCGTGTTGGCGCAGACGACGGGCCCGGTGCTGCTGGCAGGGCATTCCTACGGCGGCGCGGTCATCAGCAACGTGGGCCGTGATCCCCGGGTCAAAGGACTTGTCTACATAGCCGCGTTCGGGCCTGACGAGGGCGAGACGGTCAACGAGATCGTCGAGCGGTACGAGGAGGCCGAGATCTCCAAGTACATGCGGCGCGGCCCGAACGGTGAGTGGAAGTCCGAGACGAGCGAGGCGTTCTGGGCGGAGATAGGCCCCGATCTCTCGCCGGAACAGCGTGCCGTGGTGGAGGCGGAGGGACGCAAGGCGGACAACCTCATCTTCAGGCAGCCGACCGGCGAACCGGCCTGGCGCACCCTGCCCAGTTGGTACCTGGTCGCGGACGACGACCGCACCCTGCGCCCGGAGATCCAGAACGACATGGCGGCCCGGATGAAGGCCACCGTCGAGCACGTGCCGGGCAGTCACTACACGACCCTGGTGTGGCCGGAGCGTGTCGCCGACCTGATCCACACGGCTGCCGTGGCCGTGGGCGAGGGCTCATGACGTCCGCGCCGGTGCTCGAAGTCCGCGACCTGCGCGTCCAGTTCGACGTTCCGGGCGGCCGGCTGCCCGCCGTGGACGGCGTGGACCTGACCCTCCGCCAGGGTGAAGTCCTCGCGCTGGTGGGCGAGTCGGGATCCGGGAAGTCCGCCCTGTCGATGAGCCTCGTCGGCCTGAACCGCGGCCCCCGCACCCACATCAGCGGTGAGGCGACCTTCAAGGGCCGTGACCTCGTGGCCGCGTCGGAACGGGAGTTGCGCGGTGTGCGCGGCAAGGACATCGCGGTCGTCTTCCAGGACGCGCTGGCCGCGCTCAACCCGCTGCACCGGGCGGGCGCCCAGGTCTCCGAGATGATCCGCGCCCACCGCGATGTGACACGGGGTCAGGCGATGGGCCGCGCGGTGGAGTTGCTCGGTGAGGTGGGCATCGCCGGCCCGGACCGCACGGCCCGCGCCTACCCCCACCAGCTCTCCGGGGGCATGCGCCAACGCGTGATGATCGCCATGGGCCTGGCCAACGACCCCGCCGTGCTCATCGCCGACGAACCCACCACAGCACTGGACGTCACGATCCAGGCCCAGGTCCTCGCCGTACTCAAACGCGTCCAGCGCGACCACGGCACCTCCGTCCTGCTCATCACCCATGACCTGGGCGTCGTCGCCGAAGTCGCGGACCGGGTGGCGGTGATGTACGCGGGCCGGATCGTGGAGCAGGGGCTGCGCGAGGAAGTGCTGTTCCAGCCCCAACACCCCTACACCATGGGGTTGTTGGGCTCCGTCCCGCCGATCGACGGTCCTGTCGTACGACGGCTGCCGACCATCGCGGGCAGCCCGCTGACCGGGGTGGACCGGCCCTCCGGCTGTGCGTTCGCGCCCCGGTGCCCGTTCGTCCACGACGCGTGTTCCGCGCGGCCCGTGCTGCGGCAGCGGCACGGCGACGACGGTCACCTCGACGCCTGCGTGCTGCCCTCCCCCGCCCGCGCCACGGCCCGCTCCCAGGGAGGCATCGCATGACCGCCACGCTCATCCAGGCCCGCGAGCTGCGTGTCGAGTACCCGGGCCGGGCGGGTGGCCGGGTCAGGGCGCTGCGGGACGTCGACCTCGACATCCTCCAGGGCGAGACCCTCGGTCTGGTCGGCGAGTCGGGGTGCGGGAAGTCCACGCTGGGTCGCGCCCTGTTGCGCGTCATCGAATCCGCCTCGGGCCGGATCGAGTTCGACGGCACCGACCTCACCCGGCTGCGCGGTAGCCAACTGCGCCGTACGCGGGCCGAGTTGCAGATGGTGTTCCAGGACCCGTTCGGTTCGCTGAACCCGCGCCGCAGGATCGCCGACATCGTCGCCGAACCGCTGCTGCGGTCACGCGGCGCCACCCGCGCCGAGGCCGCGAAGGCGGTGGCCGAACTGCTCGACCTGGTCGGTCTCGGCGCGGAGGCCGGCGGGCGCAGACCGCACGAGTTCTCCGGCGGCCAGCGTCAACGCATCGGCATCGCACGGGCGTTGGCCTCGTCCCCGCAGTTCGTGGTGGCCGACGAGGCGGTCTCCGCCCTGGACGTGTCGATCCAGGCCCAGGTGCTGAACCTGCTGTCGGACCTGGTCCGCGACCGGGGCCTGACGATGCTGTTCATCTCGCACGACCTGGGCGTCGTACGGCACATCGCCGACCGGATCGCGGTCATGTATCTCGGCCAGATCATCGAAGTCGCCTCCCGTGACGCCTTCTTCGCCGCCCCCGCGCATCCCTACAGCCGGGCGCTGCTGTCCTCCGTTCCGGTGCTGCGGCCCGGAGACACGCGCGAACAGCAGGTGCTGGAGGGCGAGTTGCCCGATCCGGCGAACCCGCCCGAGGGCTGCCTGTTCCGCACCCGGTGCCCCATCGCCACGGACCGGTGCCGCACCAGCGCGCCCGAACTGCGTGAGATCGCGCCGGGCCGCAGTGTGCGCTGCCATCTGCCCCTGGTCTCAAGCGAGCAGCACGTCGCGAGTAGCGAGTAAGGACGAACCGCTTTGATCATCGACGCGTACAACACCACTCAGGACGTCCGCGGCCGTTCCGACTACCTCACCGGCGCCCGCAAGGGCCAGGCCCCGCCGCCGTACAAGCCCTTCGAGCCGCGCCGCATCCTCGACCGGATGGACGCGGCCGGGGTGGACATGGCGATGGTGTGCTCGCTCGCGCAGCGCATCGAGAACGACTTCATCGCCTCGCTGGTGGCCTCGTACCCGGACCGGTTCTTCGGGTTCGGGCAGGTGATGCCGCAGGCCGACGACGCGCTCGACGAGATCGACCGGATGGCCGACGCGGGTCTGGTCGGGCTGAAGCTGCACCCGAGCCTGCACGGCTACCACGTCGCCGACCACGGCCTGCTGGACCCGGTCTTCGAGGCGTGCGCGCGGCGCGGGCTGCTGGTGCTGATCAACGCGCTCGACGACGCGTTCTGCGCGCCGCTGGCCATCGAGGAGATCGCCCGGGACCACCCCCAAGTCCCCACGGTCATCGCGCACATGGGGGCGGTCTGGAACGTGCCGGAGGCGATCATCGTCGCCGAACGACAGCCGCACGTGTACCTGGAGACGTCGGCGACGCTGATGAGCGACGTGAAGCGGGCCTATGCGCGCCTCGGGCCGGAGAAGATCCTGATGGGCAGCGAGTGGCCCGGCTCCGACTTCGACCTGGAGCGGATGAAGATCGCGAAGGCGGTCGAGGACGAGAAGGACCGGGCCCTGGTCGAGGGTGGCAACATGGCCCGGCTGCTGGGGCTGACGGTATGAGCGCCGTGGATGTTCGGCCCGTGTCCGTACCGGCGTCGATGGACGAGGACGACGTCGAACTCCTCGCCGTCGCACAGCACTTGCTGGCCAAGGTGTGGCAGTCGGGCCGCCACGAGGTCGCGACCGCGCTCCGCACAGCGGACGGCCGGGTCCACACCGGCGTGCATGTGGAGGGTTCCTGCCGGCGCAGCTCGATCTGCGCCGAGGGCGTGGCCATGGGCACCGCCCGGGGCGCCCTGCCCGCCGGGGCGGAGCTGAACATCACGTCGGCGGTCTCGGTGCAGATCAAGCCGGCGGGGTGGTTCCGGATCATCGCGCCGTGCGGGGTGTGCCGTGAACTCATCAGCGACTACTGCCCGGACGCCACCGTGTGGGTCACCACGGTCGACGGGGACAAGCCCGTGCCGCTGCGTGCCCTGGACCTGCTGCCCGAGAAGAGCCGACGCCGATGGTGAACGCCGTCGGTCCCGAGAAGAGTCCACGCCGATGACGAACGCCATCGGTCCCGAGGAGAGGAGAGCCATGTCGTCCGTCTTCGTCACCGGTCCGTCCGGACGAACCGTCCCCACCGGGCTCGATGTCCCCGAACTCGCCGCGCGGTTGGGCGGTTCCGGATCGCCGGTGCTGTGGGAGGAGTTGACCTGGGCGGAGGCGGAGTCCACGGCAGCGGCCCAGGACGCCGTCATCATCCCCGTGGGCGCCACCGAGCAGCACGGCCCGCATCTCCCGCTCGCCGTGGACACCAGAATCTGCGAGGCGGTCGCCCTCGGCGTCTCCGCCCTGACCGGCGTGCCCGTCGTCCCGCCCCTGAGCTTCGGGGTGTCCGCGTCGCACGGCGACTTCGCCGGGACGGTGGCCCTGCGGCCGGAGACCATGATCGCCGTCGTCGAGGACGTCATCGACTCGCTCTACGCCTCCGGGATACGGCAGTTCGTCCTGCTGAACGGGCACATCTGGAACAACGGCGCGCTCGACGTGTCGGCCGAGAAACTGAGGGTCCGTCACCGGGACGCCCGGGTACGGGCGTTGGGGTACGTGACGATGTATCCGGGGCCCGAGGTCGACGGACACGTCACCTACGGCCGGGCGTTGATGCACGCCAACTTCTTCGAGACGTCCGTGATGCTGCACCTCGCACCGGAGCTGGTCCGGATGGAACGGGCCACCTCCCATGTCGACGTCGACTCGTTCTGGGACTACCGCATGGACCAGGTCAGCGAGACCGGGGTCTGGGGCAGGGACGTGACCGACGCCAACTCCAAGCACGGCGAGGCGGAGTTCGACCGCTGCGTCCTGACCACAGCCCGGGCGGTGTCCACGGCGGTGCGCGAGCCGTGGCCCGACCCCACTCACCGTCCCGGACGCCAGGCGTGAAGGAGAACACCGTGGACCCCAGCATCGTGATCCCCCACCTGCCGGACTGCGAGCCCATGCTCATCGGCGGCGAGTGGACCACCGGCACCGCGACGGAACGCATCCCGGTGCTCGACCCCGCGACCCGGGAGCAGCTGACCACCGTCGTCCAAGCGGGCTCCGCCGAGGTGTCGGCGGCGGTCGAGGCCGCCAACACCGCCCACCGGGACCGCCGTTGGCGCGGACTGCCGCCCCGGCAGCGCCGTGACGTCCTGCTGCGCCTCGCCGACCTGGTGGAGCGCGACGCCGAGCAACTCGCCGTGCTGGACACCCTGGACAACGGCAAGGCGATCGAACGCGCCCGCGGTGATGTGGAGTTGGGCCTGCAGGCCATCCGTCACTTCGCGGGTACCCCGACCCGGCTGGAGGGCACCGTGCACGCGGCCGGACCCGACCGGCATGTGTACAGCGTCCGCGAACCGGTGGGCGTGGTGGCCGCCGTACTGCCGTGGAACTTCCCCTTCATGATCGCCGCGTGGAAGCTCGCCCCTGCCCTCGCCGCCGGCTGCACGATCGTCGTCAAGCCCGCCGAGCAGACCCCGCTCACCGCGCTGCGGCTGGCCGCGCTGTGCCTGGAGGCGGGCGTGCCCGAGGGTGTGGTCAACGTCCTTACCGGCGACGGCCGTACGGGGGCCGAACTGGTCGCCCATCCCGGTGTCGCCAAGGTGTCCTTCACCGGGTCCACCGAGGTCGGGCGGCACATCATGGCCGCGGCGGCACCGTCGTTGAAGCGGCTCACGCTCGAACTGGGCGGCAAGTCCCCCAACATCGTCTTCGCCGACGCCGACCTCGACGCGGCCGTACCGAACGCGGTGCGCGCGGTGTTCGGGCACTCCGGGCAGATGTGCACGGCGGGCAGCAGGCTGCTGGTGGAGCGCACGCTCGTCAAGGAGTTCCTGGACCGGCTGGTGCCGGCGGTGGAGGCGCTGCGGATCGGTCCCGGCCTCACGGGCGGTATCAACATCGGTCCTCTGGTGTCGCAGGAGCAGTTCGACAGGGTCACGGGTTATGTCGAACTCGGGCGCGCCGAGGGCGCCGAGGTGGCCGTGAGCGGTGAACTCCCGGACGGCCCGGGCTGGTTCGTGCCACCGACGGTGTTCACCGAGGTCACCCCCGACATGCGGATCGCCCGGGAGGAGATCTTCGGCCCGGTCGCCACGATCATGCCCTTCGACAGCGAGGAGGAGGCGATCACGCTGGCCAACGACAGCGAGTACGGCCTCGCCGCCGGCGTCTGGACCGGCAGTCTGGCCCGTGCCCATCGCACGGCCGCCGCGCTGGAGGCCGGGACCGTGTGGGTCAACACGTACAACGAGTTCGACCCCGCCGTGGCCTTCGGCGGGATGAAGCAGTCAGGCCTCGGCAGGGACCTCGGCGACGCCGCCGTCGACGGGTTCACCGAGCTCAAGAGCGTGACGATCGCCCTGTGAGCGCGCCCGTGACGGCCGGGACGGCCGCCTCGCCCCCGAACCCACCGACCCCGGGCACCCTGAACGTCGCGGCCGAACGCGCCCGTACGCCGGGCTCGTTCACCGGCCACCACTTCAATTCGGCCGGCGCGGCCCTGCTTGCCAACGGCACCGTCGAGGCGGTCATCGACCACCTGCGCGCGGAGAGCCTGTCCGGCGGCTACGAGGCCGCGAAACACGCGGCTCCCGCCCTGGAGGCCGTCTACGCGCGTACGGCCGAACTCCTGGGCGCCCGGCTGGAGGAGGTCGCCCTCGTCGAGAGCGCGACGGCCGGCTGGCAGCGGGCCGTGTCGGCGCTACGCCTGCGGCCCGGCGACCGGGTGCTGGCGGCCCGTTCCAGTTACGTCAGCAGCGCGCTGCACCTGCTGTCGGTCGAACGCGACCACGGCGTCCTGGTCGAGCTGCTGCCCAACGGCCCTGACGGAGCGGTGGATTTGGAGGCCCTGGAGACAGCGTTGCGGGCAGGACCGGCCGCCCTGGTGACGGCCGCGCATGTGCCGACCTCATCGGGGCTGGTCGAACCCGCCGCCGCGATCGGCGCGTTGGCCGCTACGCATGGGGTGCCCTACCTGCTGGATGCCACCCAGTCACTCGGCCAACTGCCGGTGGACATGGGCGTCATCGGCTGCGACCTGCTCATCGGCACCGGCCGCAAGTTCCTGCGCGGCCCGCGCGGCACGGGTCTGCTCGCGGTCCGCCGCCCGCTCCTGGACCGGCTCGCCCCCGAGGCACCCGATGTCCGAGGCGCCCGTTGGACCGCCGAGCGGAGCTGGGAACTGGTCCCGGACGCCAAACGCTTCGAACTCTGGGAAGCCGCACACGCGTTGCGCCTCGGCCTCGGCGCCGCCCTGACCGACCTCGGCACGCTCGGCGTCGACACCGTCGCCCGCCACCTGGCCACCCTCGCCGCCACACTGCGGCAACACCTCTCCGCCCTCCCTGGCGTCCACGTCACCGACCCGCCCGCTGCGGGCGGGTCGGTGACGTGGACGCCAGGGAGGGCGGAGAGGTGTTGCCGCAGTG
>NZ_JBXVPZ010000152.1:20163-20475 GCF_057961495.1 Streptomyces sp. P5F9
GGCGTCCACGTCACCGACCCGCCCGCTGCGGGCGGCGCCATCGTCACGTTCGTCGTCGACGGTCTGGACGCCTCCGAAGTACAACGCCAACTCGCCTACCGTCGCGTCCACTTGATCGCCGTTCCGGCGGGCCACGGCCGCTGGGACATGGACCACCGGGGACTGACCAAGGTGGTCCGGGCATCCGTCCACGTCTACAACGACGAGGACGATCTCCACGCGCTGGTGGAGGCGGTACGGGAGATCGTCTGCCTGCACAGACGCGGCACGGCGCCGGCCACGGGGCGGGGGGACTCCGGGGCGGAGGAGGCG
>NZ_JBXVPZ010000153.1:0-20452 GCF_057961495.1 Streptomyces sp. P5F9
GACCCCCCACTCCCCCCGCCCAACCGCCGGAGGCATACCGTGAGGAGTCGTACGCCTGAGCAGGGCGCCTGAGCCGGGAGGAGAAACGGGATGGGCAGCCGCACCGCGCTGGTCGAGGATCTGATGGAGCGCTTTCCGCATGTGCCGCGGGAGGCCGTCTTCAAGGAGGACCTGCTGCGCGGGGGAGTCGCCTTCGACCCGTCCGCGCTCAGCGACAACGAGGGCGGTGAGGTGAAGCCGAAGTCGTACTTCATCTTCTCCTTCGACCACGGCACCCTGCCGGAGCTGGGCGAGGCCGCGCTGCGCCGCCCGCCGGAGGAGATCATCCTCACGGGTGGCCCGTACGACCTGCGACGGACCGTCGTCTCCGTGCGGGTGAACCCGACCTCGCCGTACCGCGTGGCCTCCGACGAGGACGGTGTCCTCGGGCTGTACCTCGACGGGAAGCGGATCGCGGACGTCGGGGTGCCGCCGATGCCGGAGTACTACCGGCACAAGCTCGCCAACGGGAAGTCCGTCATGGAGGTCGCCCCGACCATCCAGTGGGGCTACCTGATCTACCTCACCGTCTTCCGTGTCTGCCAGTACTTCGGCGCCAAGGAGGAGTGCCAGTACTGCGACATCAACCACAACTGGCGCCAGCACAAGGCCGCCGGCCGGCCGTACACCGGAGTCAAGGACGTCGAAGAGGTCCTCGAAGCCCTGGAGATCATCGACCGGTACGACACCGCGAAGGTGTCCACCGCCTACACCCTCACCGGCGGCGCGATCACCAAGACCGTCGCCGGGCGCGACGAGGCCGACTTCTACGGCCACTACGCCAAGGCTATCGAGGAGCGTTTCCCGGGGCGGTGGATCGGCAAGGTCGTAGCCCAGGCGCTGCCTAAGGACGACGTACAGCGGTTCAAGGACTACGGCGTGCAGATCTACCACCCCAACTACGAGGTGTGGGACGAGTATCTGTTCAAGCTGCACTGCCCGGGCAAGGAGCGCTACGTCGGCCGCGCCGAATGGCACAAGCGGATTCTCGACTCCGCGGAGATCTTCGGTGCGCGCAACGTGATCCCCAACTTCGTGGCCGGCGTGGAGATGGCGGAGCCGTTCGGCTTCAAGACCGTCGACGAGGCGATCGCGTCGACCACCGAGGGCCTGCGCTTCTTCATGTCGCAGGGCATCACGCCCCGCTTCACTACCTGGTGCCCGGAGCCCACCACCCCGCTGGGCAAGGCCAATCCTCAGGGCGCTCCGCTGGAGTACCACATCCGGCTGCTGGAGGCCTACCGCGCGACGATGGAGGACTTCGGCCTCAAGTCCCCGCCCGGATACGGCGAACCGGGCCCCGGCCGCGCGGTCTTCTCCGTCAGCTCCTTCATGGACAGTCTCCCCGCCGAGGAGCCCGCGCCTTTGTAAGGTAACGGTGTGGCCAACTCCTGCGACGGGTGAGCCTGGAGGGGCTCGGACACGTACAACTGCACAGAGGCGACTGACAGTCACCGTAATTGGATACGTGGCTTGTCAGTTGTGTGGGAGGCGTGAAAGGCTCTGGCCCTGTCACGAGGCAGCCCCCCTCCAACTCGCCTACTGTCAGAGCTAGTTGGCCGTCATTCGTGGATGCAGGAGACCCATGCCCGACCTGCCGACTCCTCAGGACGCCGCTGAGGCAGCGCTGTTCACCGAGAGCTGGGACGCCGTGCTGTCCTACGCCGACCTGTGCACGTCCGGAGCCGCCTCGGCCACCGAACTGGCCAGTGAGGCCTTCGCACTTGGCATCCAGGAGGCCCGCTCCGCCGGATCCGGTCCGATGCGCGGTCCGGCCCGCCGGGTGCTGCCGGTGATACCGCTGCTGCTGACCGCCGTACGCACCACGGCGGCCACCTGGGAGCTCGCCGGACGGGGGCACCGGCTCGACCCGGACCTGCGGCTGTGGCTCAACTCGGAGAAGGCGGCGCGCTATCACGGCATGCCGTTGCAGCGCCCGATCGCGCTGCGCGGTCTGCGGGACCTGCAGGAGGCGGACGCGGCGCTGCTGTGGCTGGCCGAGGTGGAAGCGCTGCCGCTGCCCGTCGTGGCCCGCCGGCTCAGCCTCGACCCGGCGGTCGTCTCCAGTGAACTCGCCCAGGTTCGGGCCCTGTTCAGGGACCGCTGCCACCGCAACCACCTCGACACACCGATGGACGCGGAGTGCCGCAGCTACGCCCGGCTGCTGGACGCGGTGACCCGTTCACCGGCCGCCGACACCCCCGAGGACCTCTCCCGGCACCTCGCCACCTGTGTGCAGTGCGCGGAAGCGGCCGCCTGTCTGCGGCTCGCGGGCGGCGGACTGCCCGCCGCCCTCGCCGGCGGGGTGATCGGGTGGGGCGGGCTCGCCTATCTGGAGCGCCGCCGCCGGGCCGCCGAGGTACGGCTGGGCGCGGGGCGCCCCGCGGCCGAACTGGAGGCCGGGGAGCCGAAGGAGGGCGCGAGCAAGGCGCGCCTCGTCCGCAATGGTCTGCTCGCCGCGGCCGTCCTGCTGTCGCTGGTGGCGCTCGGGGTGTCGATGATGCCGATGGGCGGCTCCGGGCACGACAACGCGGCCAGCGACGACGCCGACAGCCGGCCGGTGGGGGATCCCGCCCCCACCCTGTCGTCCGTCGGCAGCCACCCGTCGGGCAAGGCCTCGCCGACCGCCCGGCCCGCGACGAGCGGCACGGCGACCGACTCCGGGGACAAGAACCCCGACACGGAACCCCAGGGCACCGCCTCGGCCACGGATGGCAACTCGCCGGACCCGACGAGGAGTTCGGGCTCAGGTTCCGGATCGGGTTCGGATACGACCACGCCGGCGAGCTGCGACGTCACGTACGACCTCGTCAACCAGTGGACCGACGGCTTCCAGGCCGCCATCACCGTCACCACCACCAAGGCCCTCGACACCTGGCGCGTCGCCTGGTCCTACCGCGACGGCCAGCAGGTCACCCAGATGTGGGACGCGAGCGTCGCCCAGGACGGCTCCCGGGTCACCGCCACCGCCGCCGACTACAACAAGAACGTCGCTGCGGACGGCAGCTTCACCTTCGGCTTCCTCGGGACGTGGAACAACACCAAGAACTCGGCGCCGTACGGCTTCACGCTCAACGGCGCGGCCTGCGACTAGGCCGGCCTCTCCCCGTCCTTCCGGAGGGCCGGCCCCCGCCCCGGCACGTTCTCCGGGCGGGTGACGACCGTGGCCGACGAACTACGCGCTCACGAACCGGTGTTGCCACGCTCCCCGATCAAGTCCCGGTACAGGGCCGCGCGTTCCTCAGCCGCCTTGGCCTCGGGCGAGTTCGGCCTCCCAGCCCTCCTCCAGGTCCTTCAGTCAGTCGCCGAACTCCTTGAGGCCGACGTGCCGTTGGCTCGCGCCGAGAGGGGCGTTGGCACCGGGCTCGTCGTCCTTGTGTCCGCCGAACTGGCTCACCGGGTAACGCGGCCCCGGGGAGCGACAGTTCGGGGTCCGCACCCCGGGCCGTTGTCGGTACCGGGCACGGGACCCAGGGCCTGCCGGCGTACGTGGTCGACCTGTTCGTGCATCACCTCGTCCTCGACGCTGTTGTCGCCGAGCACGATGCGGGAACCGGTGGTGTACGCCAGCACCCCCAGTTCCTCGGCGGACTCAGGAGTGTGTGTACTTCTTGACCGAGTCGTCCCTGGCCACGGCGTCCGAGGCCTTCTGGATTCTGTCGATCGCCTCTGTAGGGGTGATCCGGTCCGCCATCATCTCGCCGACGAGTCCGGCGATCACCTCGCGGTTCAGGGTCTGGTACCAGTCCGTGCGGGGGGACACGACGTGGGACCCGGCCGCGCTGAGGAGGCGGCTCGCGGAGGACAGCCCGGAGGGCAGGTCCATCCCTTCCACGGCCCCCTTCACACAACTCAGCGACGACGTCAGCCGGGAGAAGTTCTGCGCGGACCTCCTGCTGAGCATGATGCGCAGCAACTCCAGTCCGCCCGCCGCGTTCCTGGCGTCCCTGGGCACGATGAACGCCTCGCCCGCCTGAGCCCAGACGGTCCCGAAGGGCATCGCGTCCGAGCCGTCGAGACCGGACGGCGGCGCGACGGTCATGTCGAAGCCGGGCGGTGTGATGTCCTCGGTCTCGTTCTCCACCCAGGTGCCGTTCGGGACGAACAGCGCCCGGCCCTTGATCCACTCGGCCTGCGAGCGCGTGTGGTCGAGGTCCGGGGTGCCGGGCAGGACGTACCCCTTGGCGGCGAGTTCGTGGTACGCCGCGAAGGCCGTCCGTACGGCGTCGTGCTTCCAGGCGTTCGGCTCCAGGTCGTCGATCGCCCTGAGGACGTCCCGGCCGCCGATCTTGGCGATGAACGGATACAGCGTCCACTGGAGGTAGTACGGGAACCGGCCGGCGTACGTCCAGCCCGCGATGCCCTCCCTGGCGGCCGCCGCGCAGAGGGCGAGCATCTCGTCCCAGGTGCGCGGATAGCTCCAACCGTGCTTCTCCAGAAGGGACTTGGAGTACCACACCCCGAACACCGAGTAGGCGTAGTTCAGCGCCCACACCTCGTCGCCGCCGTACTGACCCTTCGACACGACACCCGGGATCAGCGTCTCCCCGACGGTGCTGCCGGGAGCGTCGTGGGCCGGGGCGTCCAGCAGGACCCGTAGATCCGTCAGCCGGTCCTCGGCCGCCAGGGCGGCGGTGGGGAGGGACTCGGCGCCCGTGTTGTCCACCAGGTCGGGCGGGGTGCCGTCCGTGAAGCGGGGCTGGAGCAGGGGGCGGACGGCGGCTGTCGTGGTGTGCGCGACCTTCGCGCCGGGGAACGCCTCCGCGTACCGTGCCTCGGCGTCCGTCACGTACTCGACGCCGAGCCCGCCGTCGAAGACGACGACCTCCAGCTCCGCCGACGCGTCGACCCCGAACGGGTTGTTCTGGCTCATGTCTCCCTTTCCGATGGTGTTTTCAGGGCTGCCGAGGATCCGCCTCGCGGGTCTCGTCGGCCTCGTACGCGAGCCACTGGGCGAAGGAGCGCAGGCCTTCGGCGAAGGGCACGGCCGGCCGCCAGCCGAGCTCCGCGGCGGCCCGCTCCGCCGCCTGCGGCGCCCGCCCGGACGGGTCCGGGAGGTGGTTCCCGACGGTCACCGCCGTACCGTCCGGTGCCTCGACGGGCACCCGGCGTACGGCCGCGCAGACGGCCTCGGCCACGTCGTACGGGGTGAGGGTCGCGTCGTCGCAGATCTCGAAGACGCCGGATCGCCGCAGCAGCAGGGCCCGTTCGACGGCCCGGCACACATCCGTGGCGTGCACATAGCGGACCGGCTCCGGCAGCGGGTCGGCCATCCTGATGGGCCGGCGCAGCAGGGCGCTCTCGACGAAGTCCGCGAGCAGCGAGCCTGGTTCCACGACGCTCGGGCCGTACGGCGTGCCGATGTGCAGGACGGTCACCGCGGTGCCGTCGCCCACGGACACCGGAGGGACGGCCTCCCACCCGGCTCCTTCGGTGGTCACCGTCACCACATGGCCGAGCCCGGCGCGGGCCGCTGCCTGGACCACCGACCGGCCCTCGTCGAAGGGACCGACATGGACGACCGAGTCCGTGTCCGCCAGGTCGCGCAGGGTGTGTTCGGTGACCGTGCCCTCGATCAGGGCCGTGTCGAAACCCTGGCACTCGAAGTCGTACGCCATGAAGCGGGCCAGCCCGTGCGACGAGCCGACGACGGCGATCCGGCCCTTGTGCGCGGGAGGTGGCGCGGGGGTCCTCCGTGCCTGCTCGTCGTGTGCCGCCGCGCCCAACTCCACGCTTCTGCGGGCGAGTTCGGCGAGGTCGTCGTGGAGGGCGGTGAGCTGGCGGGCGTCCATCTCGGCGCACAGGCCGCCGGGTCCGATGGTGGCGACGGCGGAGTTCCGGAGGACTCGGGCCGCCTCCTCCGTGTCCCGGCCGCCGGCCTCGCGGGTGAGGAAACCCGTCAGGCCCGCCGTGATCCACAGCGCCTCCAGGGCTCGCGGGCGCACCGGGGCGAGGGCGCCGAGCAGGGGGACCGACTCGGCGGCCACCTCGTTCAGCTGCTTGCGGAACCACTCCAGGGGAAACCGGAGCCGGCCGCAGTACCGGTCGCTGTCCACGGTCGTCCACGCCCCGTCGCCGTCGCGCCTGACCGCGCACTGGGCCGTCCCGTTCTTGAAGAACGGGACGGCGCCGACCTCGGACAGACCGGCCGCGAGCGCCCAGTCGGTGCCGGGTGGCACCGTGCCGAAGCAGGCCGCGCGGCGCAGTCCGTGCTGGTCGTTGCGGGCCACGCTGGGGAAGTCGTCGTGCTGGACGAGGTTCGGCACGGTCAGGTAGGTCGGTATGCGGTGGGCGCGTAAGTAGCGCTGCATGACCACGTCGTCGGGCCAGCCGTCGCCGTGCCGGCGGGCGAACGCGGCGAAGCCCAGAGCGACCGGCACCGGGAGCACCAGCGCCACGGTCGGCGTGTACTCCCGGGTGGCCGCCGCCCACCGGGCACCGAGCAGTGCGCCCATCCGGACCGCGGCGCCGTTGCGCGAGTTCCAGGCCGTGAACAGGGCGACGGCCGCGTGCGGCGCGCCGCGCACGACGTCCTCGACCCGGTCGAAGAAGCCCGGCCCGGGCAGCGCGTCGTCCTGGAGCACCAGATGGTGGGTGGCCCCGGGGTCGGCGGCCGACCAGGCGGCGGCCGCGGTCCGCAGCGCGGTGGGCGGGCCGTCCGGCTCGGGGTCGAGCACCAGCCGCAGGAAACCGTGCGGGGCCCTTTCGATGAGGCTTTCCGCCATTTCCCGACGGCGTGGATGACTCATGACGGCTCCGCTGAGCCTGACCCCGGTGATATTGATTCCGGTCGGCACCGATTCCTCTCTCCCCATATTGCGTCACCGCTCCCCTGCAGGTGGGCACGAGTTCGTCGCCGATAAATACTAGCGAGCGCGAACTGGTATTCCGCCATAAAGATTCTGGAGGTTCCTTGAGGACTTTTCGCTCCGGTATTTCCGCTCCTTCGCCGCCCTGAGCTGGCCATATGGCGACCTGCGCGTGCTCCGCCCAGTGAAAGCGGCAGTTTCCGCAACTTTTCTGAGGAAGTTCCGTTTCGGCCCTCCCGCCGGCCGGGCGGCAACAATGTTGACATGAACGAACCTGGGCGCGATCCTGAGATCTCCCATCAACTGAATTCCCTACTCCGGGCAGGTGTAAGGTGGCCTCACCTCTGCAATTCCGTACGTTCACGGTCGACGACACAGGTAATAATCTGCCGTACGCCGTGCACGTGCCGAGCGGTTATCAGGACGACCCGTCGAAGAGGTGGCCGCTGGTGCTTTTTCTGCACGGGGCCTCCGAGCGCGGCGACGATCCCTCGATGCTCACCGCGCACGGGCCGGTGAAGCAGGCCGCGCAGGGCGTCGACCTGCCCTTCGTGATGGTCGCCCCGCAGTGTCCGGCGTACAGCACCTGGTCGTGCGAACTGGACGGCCTGTACGCGCTGATCGAGGCGGTCTCGGGGGAGTACCGGATCGACGAGGACCGCGTGTACTGCACCGGCCTCAGTATGGGCGGGACGGGCACCTGGGCGCTGGCGGCGCGGTTCCCGAACCGGTTCGCGGCCGTGGTGCCGATCTGCGGGGCGTGGATGCCCGAGGCCGCTCCCCGGATCGCCAAGCTGCCGGTGTGGACGTTCCACGGCGAGGACGACTTCAACATCCTCATCAAGCACACCGAGCAGGTCGTCGAGGCGCTGAAGGACCTGGGCAGCCCCGCGAAGTTCACCCGGTACCCGGGCGTCGGCCACGACTCCTGGACGCGGACCTACGACGACCCCGAGGTCTACGCGTGGCTGCTGGAGCAGCGCCGCGGCGGGTGACACCGGCTCCGGCACCGAGGGCCCGCCGTTCTCCGGACGGCGGGCCCTCGCCGTCTCCCCCGGGGGGCCGGCTCAGCCGCGCCGCAGGGCCGCCAACTCCTCGCGCAGCCGGTCGTTCTCCCGCTCCAGTTCCGCGAGGCGCCCGCGGACCGGGGCGAGCGCCTCGGCGAGTTCCCGCTCGCTGAAGCGCGGCGTGATGTGCTTGGGACAGTTCCAGTCGAACGCCTCGACGCGCACGGTGATCAGCCGTTCCACCCGTCCGTCGGTAAGGGGAGTCTCCAGGCGCTCGGCGAGACCGGGATCGTCGAGCACCCCGACCTCGGCGGCCCGGCCGTACAGTTTCAGCCGGGCCTGCCGGGCGTGGTCCAGGAGGAACAGGGAGACCCGGTCGTCGCCCCGCAGATTGCCGGTGGTGATGTACTGCCGGTTGCCCCGGACGTCGGCGAAGGCCAGGGTGTGCGCGTCGAGCACGTGGAGGAAGCCGGGCGGCCCGCCCCGGAACTGCATGTACGGCCAGCCGGTCTCGCCGACCGTGGCCAGCATGAACCCGTCGAGACCGGCGATGAACTCGGCCTCCGCCGCGGTGAGTCGCTCGGCGCTGTCCGCGGGCACGGCCAGCCGCCGGGCCCCCGCGGCTGCGCTGCCCATCTCGTCCTGGACCAGGCGCACGTTCGGCGTGTACGCGAGACGCGCGTAACGGCTCATGCGGGGTTCCTCACGCCGTGCGTACGGTCGGCCGGGCTGAGCAGCCCCGAGCGGGCCGCCATGACACCGGCCTGGAAGCGGCTGCCCGCGGTGAGGTCCTGCATGATGGCCGCGATGTGCCGGCGGAACGACCGCTCCGACATGCCCAGCCGCCGGGCGATGACCTCGTCCTTGATGCCCGAGGCGAGCAGGTCCAGGATCGTCGCCCGCAGGTCGTCCATGGCGGTGGCGTAGCCCGCGGTCTTCGACTCGTAGTCCAGCGCCGACTGCCACATCCGGTCGTGGATGCCGCTCAGGAACGCCGCGACGGACGGGTCGTAGACGACCGCGAGGCGCCCCTCGTCGTCGGCCGGGACGAAGGCGACCCGGCGGTCGACGACGATGAACCGGCCGTGGATCTCCCGCGAGGTGCGGACCTGCCCGTCGGCCCGGGTCAGCTCGCGGACGTGGGACCGGGTCCCGGCGTCACCGCGCGCCGTGTGCGGATACAGGACCAGAGCACGCACCCCGCGCCGGAGTGCCTCCAGCACCAGCGGCCGGGCGTGGCGCAGCTCCGGTGTCTCCTGCGCCACGCACGGCTGCATGACCTGGATCTCCGAGGTGCCGCTCTGCACGGCCTCCGTCAGCCGCAGCGCGATCTCGCCCGGATCGCCGGTCACCACGACGGTCTCGGGCCGGCGCCGGTACCGCTGGGTGTTGTCGAACGCGTCCACGAAGGACAGCAACTGCCCCTTCACGTCGGCCAGTCGGCGGCGCTCGGAGTAGATGGCCTGCTCCAGCGGCACCAGCAGCTCCATCTGCGCCTCCTCCGGACTCACGGCGATCAGCTCGCCCCGGCCCGGGGCCGCGTCCTTGACCAGCCGCAGCCCCCGCAGCACACGCACCGCTTCGAGGACCCGGGGCGGGGAGACACCGAGCCCGGCCGCGAGTGCGGACGGGGTGGTGCCGGGGTCGGCGAGGACACGTTCGTAGACGTGGACGACGAACTCGTCCACCTCTTCGGAACGGGGCAGCTCCGACGTCGTGATCGGGGTCGCGATCTCCATGTCACCTCCTCCGTTCAGGCCTGGGGCGGTTCGGCGTTCACGGGCACGGCACGCAGTCCTCTGATCCCGGGCACCGCCAGCAGCACCCCGCTGCACAGGAGTCCGAGCAGTGTCGCCGCGGCCATCAGGGGGCGCTCCCCGGCCAGCGAGACGAACGGGCCCGCGAGGGAGCGGCCCAGCGCCATGGAGAGCAGCGATCCGGTGACGTCGTAGGCGTAGACGCGGTTGAGCAGCTCCGCCGGGATCTGTGTCTGGACGGTGGTCGCCCAGATCACCGCCCAGAAGGCGAGGCCGCCGCCGGCGACGGCCCAGCCGAGGCAGAGCGGTACGACTCCGGTCCGCAGCGCGGGCATCAGCGGGAACAGCGCGTAGAGCACCCATCCGATCGACCCGGTGGCGAGGGGACGGCCCGGCCGGATGCGGATGGCGACGGTGCCGCCGATCACCCCGCCCGCGCCGAAGGCGGCCATGCCGATGCCGAGCGCCGTCGAGCCGTGCTGGGAGGTGACCAGGTCCGCGCCCACGGGCAGGGACAGACCGGCGACGAAGCAGCCGTAGACCAGGAAGCAGGAGATCACGCCCCACAGCCAGGGGCGGGAGCGGAACTCCTGCCAGCCTTCGGTCAGTTGGTGCCAGAAGGTCTCCGACGCGCTGTCCTTCGGGGCCTGTTTCAGGCGCAGGCCGAACAGGCAGGCGGCGCTGAGGGCGTAGGTGGCCGCGTAGATGCCGAAGACCGTGGCCGGGCCGGAGAGGCCGATCAGGACGCCGGCGAGGGCCGGGCCCAGGACGCCGGCCACCGACTCCGAGACGCGCAGCACGCCGTTGGCCCGCTGTACGTCGGTGGAGACCTGGGGGACCATGCTGGCCACGCCCGGCTGGAACAGGGCGGTGGCGACACCGCTGAAGAACTGCAGGGCCACGATCAGCCAGAGCGACGGTGTGCCGAGCGCGAAGGCGACGGCCAGACCGCCCTGTAGGCCCAGCCGCAGCAGGTCGGCCAGCACCATCATCCGGCGCGGGGTGAACCGGTCGGCGAGCACACCGCCGAACAGCATGCACAGGGCGAGCGCGGCCATCCACGCGCCGAGGCTGTAACCCACGCCCGACGTGCCGTACCCGGCGTCCAGCACACCGACCGACAGGGCGACCGGGAGCATGGCGTCGCCGAGCAGGGAACCGGTGCGGGCGCCGAAGTACAGGCGGAAGTTGGTGGTCCACAGGGACGGTGCCGCGGTCGGCTCCTCCGCCGACGGGTCGTCCGTCCGGAGACCGGCGTCCGAACTCATGCCTCGTCACGTCCTTCCCGGCGTCCCGTGGACTCCTCGCGCACCGGCGACGCGGCCCAGGCGGCCGGGTCGGCCGGATCCGCGGGCGCGGCCTCGTGCACGACATAGGTGTGCGGTGCCATGGCGGTGACCCGCCCCGGCAGCGCGGCGAGCGTCCGCTCGTGCACCGCGGCGGGGGAGTCGGGCCCGGCCAGGTGGCAGACGACGCGATGCCCCGACTCCTCGTCCGGAACGACCGTCACGAGATGCGGCACCTCACCCAGCACCTCGTCCAACAGGTCGCGTACGGCGTCGAGTTCGATCCAGGAGTGGTCGCTGAGGTACCAGCCGTCACCGCGCGGCACCGGTCGCAGTTCGGTCAGCGACTTCAGTTCCCCGAGCGGCAGATCGCCTCCGGCGGCGGCGCGCAGCAGGCGCAGCAGGGTGCGGCCGAACTCCTCGGCGTCGTCGCGCGGCAGGACCTGCGGGTCGACCCAGAGGGTGAACTCGAACTCCTCGTCCAGCCGGTACAGGCAGGCGAAGAAGCGGCAGGGGATGTCCTCCGCCGGCGTCCAGGAGACGCTGCCGCCGATCCCTGGGTCCTCGTCGGGCGGCGGCTGGTGGCCCGGGATCCACACCGAGGGCAGCCGGCTGAGCGCCGACTGGTCGGGCGAGCCCGCCGTGGTGGCGAGCGTGCTCATGTCATTGAAGACGAGGTCGCGGGCGAAGGACACGCCCCGCTCGGCGGCGACGCCGTCGATGACCTTCCAGAGGGCGGTGGGGTCGAACCAGCTGTGCCGGTAGGCGGGCAGCCCCGCGGAGCGCACCGCCCGGACGCAGTCGTCGAAGCCCGCGGCCTCCGCGAGGTCGACGGGAAGCAGCGCGTCCTGGGCCAGTGAGCCGAAGAACCCGCGCAGCCGCCGGACCACCCGGTTGTCGGACAACGAGGTCGTCACCACCGTGGACTGCCCGGTGTGATGCCCGACCAGGACGGCCAGCGCGGCCAGCACGACGGCCGAGGGACTGGCGCCGGTCCGGTCCGCGATCGCCGTGAGATCCGCCGGGACGGTGCTGGAGCGGAGGGTGAGGCCCGCGTGCAGCCAGTCGGTCTTGGCCGGGGTCGTCCGTGCGGGGAGGGTGAACATCGCCTGCGGGACGCGCCGCAGCCGTGACTCCCAGTAGCGCAGGGCGCTCCCGCCCAGCCGCCTGATGGTCGGGGACTGCTCCAACTCCACGACGTCGACGGGCTCCAGAGCGGGCGGGGACGGCAGCGGCCGACCCGTGGACAGGGCGGCCCACTCGGTGTGCAGCACCTCGCACGCGGCGACATCCATGGCCGCGTGCGAGACCACCCAGACCAGATGCCGGGGCACACCGCCCGACGTCACCACGGCCACCCGGAACGGCAGTTCGCGTTCCAGGTCGAAGACGCGTGCCCGCAGCTCACGGGCGGTCAGATCCGCGACCTGGAGTGTGTCCCGCTCCGCCTCGACCACCTCTACGACGAGTTCGCCGTGGGCGGCGACCGACTGGGTGGGGAAGGCGCCGAGCCGGTAGGTCGTGCGCAGCGCTTCATGGCGCCCGATCAGCTCGCCCAACTGGTCGGCGATCCGGACGAGTCCGCCGTCGGCGGGGGCGTCGAAGACCATGGCCAGGTTGAGCCGGGTCGGGTCCTCGTCGACGCCGATCGACCGCACGATGTTGGCATGGCCGAAGGACAGCGTTCCGGTGCGGTGTAAAAAACCGGAGAACGGCACGGTGAGTTGCGGCAAGGGGTCACCTCATGAAGGAGCCGGGCCGGCCCTGCGGCCCGGGATACGTGTGTCAGGGGTGGAGCACGGTTGAAGCCGTGCGGCTCAGCTCGCGTCGCCGATCAGACAGAGGGCGACGGACGCGTCGTCGTGGTGCTTGCCCGGGAACGCCCCGACGGGGGTGCGCGACTCGGCGGCCCGCGTCCGCGCGATGAGCGTGCGGGCCCCTTCGCGGCCCAGGCAGTCCAGCAGTTTCTGCCAGCTCCAGTCGTAGCGTTCGACCAGCCGGTAGGCGCCGTCGGTCAACAGACAGGCGCGGTCGATGCGTTCGGCCGGCCAGCTGCCGGTCAGTGCGTGGGCGGCCGCCTCGGGGGAGTTCCCGGCGACCCAGAAGCCGCCCTCCTGGTTGCGCAGATGCCGTAGGTCCGCCCATGACCGGTCGGGGAAGCCGTGGATGCGGTTGTCGACCACGCAGTCGACGGCGCCGTCCGTGAACCGGACGACGGCCGCGGAGTCCCCGAGGACCAGGTGGTCCACGTGGTCGTCGCGGCGGCGCAGGACGGCGACGGTGGCGGACGGGCTGCGGGGGTTCGTCAGGTCGCAGCCCGTCCCGTGCCGGGTCATGACGTCATCGATTGCCTCGCCGAGCACCTGGGACAGCGCGGCCGCCGGGGCCTCGATCAGCCCGGCCACCAGACGGCTGCCGAGCTGGGTGACCAGCCAACGGACGTCATGGCGGCAGCCGTTGTCCACCCCCGGCTCGGCCGTCGCCCCGTCGAGCACCACGGCGAAATGTCCTGCGGCGGCGACGAAGTCCTCGTTCAGAAGGTCGCCGGGACGTGTGGCACAAGTGATCTCCACCGCTCCTCCAGAGACGCGTGCGGGTCGGGACTCGGGGCACCGGAGGCGCCGACCCGCCCTGTGGTCTGTACCTCTGCTGGACGACACTACGGAGCCGCGGTGTCCGCGGAACTACAGCCGGACCATAGGAGTCGGCGGCACCCGGAAGAGCGGTCCGTGCCGCCACGACCCTGCTGACCTGCGGCGCTGCGACCCGGTCCGGACCAGTGCGCGGACAGCGGCAGAAATCGCAAACCTTTCCCCGGCAGGTCGTCACACCGCCCCGGGCCGACGCGCGGAATCCGCCGTTCAGGCCGCGCGGACCGGCCGCGGCCGGAGACCCCCGAAACGCGGCATGCCCATCCCCCGGAACAGCAGCAGCGACGCACGCCAGTGGCCGAACGCCACGGCATCCTCGCCCAGCGCCGCGAAGGCGCCGCCCAGGGCCAGTTGACTCCGCGCCTCTCCCGGCCGGTGTCCGGTTCTGCGGTGCAGATCGAGCGCCTCCCGCGCGTGCCGCAGCGCCGGCTCGCCCTGCCCGAGCCGGCCCCGGACACCGGCGAGCACGTTCAGCGCATTGCCCTCCAGCATCCGGAACTCCGCCTGACGGGCCATCACCATGGCCCCCTCGACCGTGTCCAGCGCCTCGTCGGCCCGACCCTGCCGCAGCCGGGTCGCGGCCAGGTTGATCAGCGCGTAGATCTGCGGATAGCGGTCGTCCATCGACTCGGCGAGACGCAGCGCCCGCAGATAGCACTCCGCGGCGTCCGCCGGCGCCCCGGCGCTGTCGTGCGCGGCCCCCATCGAGAAGTACGCGTTCGCCTCCAGCCTCCGGTTGCGCATGGACTGCGCGGACTCCAGGGCGATCCGCGCGAGCGCCAGCCCCTCGATGTGCCCGCCGAGATCCGAGTGCGCCGCCGACAGACAGCTCAACGCGACCGTCACGCTGGTCTTGTTGCCGTTCTGCTCGTGCACCGGCAGGGCCTCGCCCATGACCCGGATGACCTCCCGGGGCCGGCCCAGGGCCCGGTAGGAGATCCCGAGATTCGTGCGCGCGATGGCCTCACCGCTGGGGGAGCCCAGCTGCCGGAACAGCCGTGCCGCGTGCGTGTGGTGGTCCGCCGCCTCCTGGAGCTGGCCCAGCTTCCAGCAGATCAGGCCCAGGTTCATCACATCGTCCGGAGCGACTGTCCCCTGGGACCGCTCCGCGAGGTCCCAGGCCTGCGACAGGAACCGGGTCGCCTCCCGCATCGCGCCGTTCTCCTGGTGCGCGGCCCCGATCCGGCGCAGCGCCAGCGCCTGCCCGTTGAGCCAGCCGGCGGCCCTGGCCAGGGCCAGCGCACCGGTGAACAGCTCCTGGGCCCGGATGTTGTCGCCCTGCACCCAGTAGCAGTCCCCGCGCCTCAACTGCGCCGCCGACTGCGCCCGCAGATCACCGTCGGCCCGCGCCGCGGCAAGCCCCGTCGTCGCCACGGAGAGGCAGTCCGCCGTGTACGCCCGCAACGACAGGAACCCGTGCAGCGCCTCGGCGAGCCGCCACGCGACCCGGCTGCGCCCGGAGTCCGCGGCCGACCGCACCGCACCGACCAGGCTCTCCCGCTCGCTCTCCAGCCACTCCAGGCACTGCCGCCGGTCGTGGACCACCAGCTGCCGCGTCCCCGATCCCGGCCGCGTGCTCGCGTCCCGGCCCGACAACTCCTCCGGGCTGAGCATCCCGGCGGCCGCCTCGGCGTTGACCAGATACCAGTCGAGGAGCCTGGCGTGCGCCGCGTCCAGCTCGGCGCCTTCGGCCAACTCCCGTGCGTAGGTGCGCAGTAGGTCGTGGGTCGCGAAGCGTCCGGGCACCGACTCCTGCACCAGGTGGGCCTCGGCGAGACCGCGCAGCAGCCGGACGGCCCGTGCCGTGTCGGTGTCGATCAGGGCGGCGGCGCCGTGCGCGGTGGTGTCCGGTCCCGGCACCTGCCCCAGTAGGCGGAACGCGCGCCGGGCCGGCTCGGGGAGCGCGAGGTAGGACAGGTCGAACGCGGCGCGGATCGTGGCCCGTTCGTCCCCGTCCACCTGTAGTCCGCTCAGCAGGTTCCCGCCGCCCAGCTCGGCGCAGTACTCGGCGATGCCGGTGTTCCGGTTGGCGATCAGGTTGCCCGCGGCGATCCGCAGCGCCAGCGGCAACCGCCCGCAGAGTCGCGCCAGTTCGGCCGCCGCCTCGGGTTCGGCCAGCACCCGGCCGCTCCCGAGGACCCGGCCCAGCAGGGATCTGGCCTCTTCCGGGCTGAGCACGTCGAGGCCGAGCACATGCGCGCCGTCGGTGGCGACCAGACCCGAGAGCCTGCCCCGACTGGTGATCACCACACGGGAGTTGGCGACCCCGGGTATGAGGGGCCGCACCTGCTCGACGTCGGCGGCGTTGTCGAGAACGATCAGCATGGACCGGTCGGCCAGGAGCGTGCGGTACGTCGCCGCCGCCTCCTCCAGGTTCGACGGCACCTGGTCCGGCGGCACCCCGAGCGCGCGCAGAAAGCGGGCCAGTACGTCCTCGGGGCGCAGCGCGGGCAGCGAGGAGTGCCCCTGCAGATTCACGAACAACTGCCCGTCGGTGAAACGGGAGCGCTGCGCGTGCGCCCAGCGCAGGGCGAACGCGGTCTTCCCCACCCCGGGCGGGCCCACGACCGTGACGACCGGGGCCTGTTCGGGACCGTCGGGGGACAACAGCCGGTCCAGCTCGTGGAGTTGGGTCTCGCGGCCCACGTAGGTGGCGGTGTCGGCGGGCAGTTGAGCCGGCGGCCTGATGGTCGCCCGCGTCCGGACGGCGGCCTCGTCGGCCGCCGCGCGCCCGGTCGCGGGGAGCTGCTGCCGGAGCACCCGCACATGGGCGTTCCGCAGCTCCTCGCTCGGCGTGATGCCCAACTGCTCGTCGAGACGCCCCCGCAGCCCGGTGAAGACGTTCAGCGCGGCCGCCTGCTCACCGCAGCCGGCCAGGGCGAGCATGAGGCGGGCGTGGACGCCCTCGTGCAGCGGCTCCTCGTGCGCGAGGTCCCACAGGAGGCGCAACGACCGCTCGGGATGCCGCAGTTCGAGGGCCAGATCGGCGTGCAGCAGCGTCGCGTCGATCCGGCGCCCGCCGCAGGCGACGGCCATCGGGTGCTGCCGCAGCGCGGACCCCATGTCGGCGAGGACGGGACCGCGCCAGCACCCCAGCGCGACGGTGAGCGACTCGAAGGCCAGCGTCAGATGGTCGGCGCGGTGGGCGCGCCGCGCGCGGGACACCAGCTCGTCGAAGCGGCCGATGTCGGTCTGGCCCGCGTCGACCAGCAGCCGGTAGCCGCTCGGGCCGCGCTCCACGCCCGACTTGGCGTCGCCCGGCCCCCGGTCCGGTTCGAGGAGCCGGCGCACCTGGCTGACGTACGTGTGGACCAGGCTCTGGCACGAATCGGGGGGACCGGCGGGCCACAGGGTCTCGACGATCTCCTGATGGGTGGCGGGCGCCGGGCACTTGAGCACGAGGAGCGCGAGCAGTCGGCGGAGCATGGGCCTGCTGACCGGCACCGGGGTGTCCCCGCGCTGCACGGCGAGCGGGCCGAGGATCAGGAAACGCGGCCGGCCGGTGGTCCTCGGCGCGGTCTCGCGGGCGGCGTCGTGGAGTTCGCCCGCCTCGGCGTCGGAGAGGTCCAGCGCGGTGACGAGCCGTTGGATCGTGCGCAACTGGGGCCGCTGTACCCGGCCGTGCTCGATGTCGCGCAGGGCGCGCGTGCTCATGCCCGTTTTCGCCGACAGGTCCTGCTGGCTGAGCTGGGCCCGCTTCCGAAGCGACCGTAGCCGTTCCCCCAGTGCCGGTGAGCCGCTCTCGGCTCCGCGGTCCGCGCGTGAGGTGTCCACTGCACTGCTGTCCAACTGTCGCCCCATCCAAGGTGACTTGCACGGCTCTGGGCAGCCTTCTCAGGCGTGGTCCGGTCGAACACTCCCCGGACCAAGGATGCTCCGAACCACATCATCACCTCCACCCCGACGGTCACGCCACGTGGCTGACCGGTCGCGGCCAGGCCGCTTTCGGGCGTTGAAGCCCTTTCCGGTACCGGCCTACCGTCTGGATCGACCGCAGCGCACCCCGAAAGGAGGTCACGATCCCATGGTCGGTGATGTGATCGAGGGCAGCGAACGCTTCCAGGGAATTCTCGAACGTCTCAGCGCCAAGTCGATCGACGACTACTACAACCCGTACCGGCTCTTCGAGTGGCCAGGTGAACTCCCGTACGACATGTGGTGGATGAGCCCCGAACTCACCACCACCCACGGCACCGAACTGGCCGGAATCCTCAGCAAGGAGCAGCTGTACGCCCTCTCGCGGTACGAGAGCATCAACTTCTACAGCCTCAATGTGCACGGAATCCGGGAACTCCTCATCGAGGTCGTCGGCCGGATCCACACCGCGGGTTTCGAGACCCCCTCCGAGTTCTTCCACCATTTCATCGGTGAGGAGAACGAACACATGTGGTTCTTCGCGGAGTTCTGCCTGCGCTACGGCGGGAAGATCTACCGCCAGCCGGCCGGCGCCGGCGCGACCGTGTCCTCCGCCAAGGTGGAGAGCCTGCTCGTCTTCGCCCGCATCATGATCTTCGAGGAGCTGGTCGACCACTACAACTCGGCCATGGCGGCGGACGAGCGGCTGCACGAGACGATCCGCGCGATCAACCGCATCCACCACCAGGACGAGTCCCGGCACATCGCCTTCGGCCGCGAACTGGTCCACCTCCTCTTCGAGGACGTGAAACGCACGGCTGACGAGGACGAACTGGAGCGGATCTCCAGCTACTTGAGCCGCTACATGACCCACAGCTTCGAGTCCCTCTACCACCCCCAGGTGTACCGCGACGCCGGCCTGGAGCGCCCGCACGAGGTGCGCCGGGCCCTGCTGGACTCCCCGGCCAGGAAGGCCGCGGAGGAACGCACGTTCCGCAAGACCGCCAAGTACCTCAAGAGGACGGGGCTCCTGCGATGACCCGCCTCACCGGCAGTGCGGGCGCCCCGGCGCTCGCCATCCTCGGCCCGGACGAGACCCGGCTGATCAGGGAACTCGACGGCGTCTTCGCCGGCTGGGGACACGCGGCCGGCGCCGGCGAGATCAGCCCGCCGCCGTTCTTCCCGGTGAGCGACCTGGAGAAGTTCGACGTCTACACGAACTTCCCCCACCTCGCCTGGGTGGCCGGAACACTGGAACTGGCGAGCGGCCAGGCCAAACCGGAGAACGGCGCGTTCGGACCGTCGGACATCACCGAAGCCCGGTACGGACTCCCGCACGCCACCTGCTACGGCGCGTACCTCTACCACGAGGGCGACCGGATCCCCGACGACACCCTCGTCACCCTGGTCAACCGCTGCTTCCGCAACGAGGACCACTACGGCGGCCTCCGCCGCCTGGCCAGCTTCCAGATGCGCGAGATCGTCGCCCTCGGCACCTACGACCACACCCAGACCGTGCTCGCCCGCTTCACGGACCGCATCCTCGCCTTCGCCGACGCCCTCGGGCTCGGACTGGAGCGGACCGCGGCCTCCGACCCGTTCTTCCAGAACGACGGGGCGCGGGCCCTCATGCAGAAACTCAGCCCGGTCAAGTACGAGTTCCAGCAGGGCGACCTGGCCATCGCCTCGGTCAACACCCACCGCAACTTCTTCGGCGAGCGGTGCGGGATCCGCCTGGCCGACGGGGAGTCCGCGTTCACCTCCTGCGTCGCCTTCGGCCTCGAACGCTGGCTCGCCGTACTGAGCGACCACCACGGCGGCGACCCCGTGGCCGCACTCGACGCCGTCCGCGCCGCCGCTGCGGCCACCGCGGCATGAGCCTCCCGAGCAACGTCGTGACGGCCCGGATCGGCATCGACCTCGTACCGCTCGCACGCGTCACCGAACTGCTGGCCCCGGACGCCGGCCGCGCCCTGCGGCGGATGCTCTCACCCGGAGAACTGGAAGCCTGCCGCACCCCCGACGGGGCGGCCGACCCGGAGAGCATCGCCGGCCGGCTCGCCGCCAAGGAAGCCGTGTTCAAGGTGTTCTCCGTCGCCGGGCAGACCCTGCCCTGGCTCGGCATCGAGATCCTCTCCGGCCCCGGCGGCCGGCCGGACCTCCGGCTGAGCGGGCGGGCCGCCGAACTCGCCGATCAGGTCGGACTCGGCCCGATCGACGTGAGCATCAGTCACAGCGGCGGCTTCGCGGTGGCGGTGGCCGCCGCCGCTGCGGCCACCGCGAAGCCGACCCACCTGGCACTGCCTCACCCCTGAAGGGAATCCCATGAGTTCCACCGGAATCGAGAAGGTCCGGGACTGGATCCTCGGCCGCCACGCCGACCGCACCGAACTCGCGGCCGACGTCAACATCATCGAGAACCGGCTCGTCGACTCGCTGTCCTTCGTCGAACTCGTCTACGCGATCGAGGACGCCAGCGGCGCCGAGATCGACTTCGACACGATCGACATCGAGGACTTCCAGTCCCTGGCGACCATCGAGAAGGCGTTCTTCGCCTGACGCGAGAGAGGCCCGAACCATGCACGCAGTCTCGTACACGGCCCAGTGGATGGCCGCCGCCCGGGCCCTGGAGTCCGAGCGGGAGGACGCGCTCTACATCGACCCCCTCGCGCGCGCACTCGCGGCCCCCAAGGGCTTCGAACTGATCGACCGCTACGAGGGCGGCGGCCTGCTGCCTTTCATCTCCATCCGCACCAAGTTCCTCGACGACAACATCGCCACCCTCCTCGCCGACGGCACCATCCAGCAGGTCGTGCTGATCGCCGCCGGCATGGACACCCGCGCCTACCGGCTCGACTGGCCCGACGGCACCGAGGTCTACGAGGTCGACCACGGCCCGCTCATCGAGGAGAAACGCGACCGCCTCGACCGGCTCGGCGCCCGGCCCCGCACCGACCGCCGCGAGGTCTCCGCCGACCTCACCGGCACCTGGCTCCCCGACCTCGAACGGGCCGGCTTCGACCCCACCCGCCCCACCCTGTGGATCGC
>NZ_JBXVPZ010000154.1:0-20431 GCF_057961495.1 Streptomyces sp. P5F9
ACGCACCCCTGCGCAACGTCCCGTCCAGGACCACCGCCGCACCGATCCCCATCCCCAGCCACAGCAGCACGAACGTGTCCCGGTCGTGGGCCGCGCCGTCGCGCTGCTCCGCCAGTGCCGCGAGGTTGGTCTCGTTCTCGACGACGATGCGGGTGCCGGGGAGGCGTTCGTGGAGGGCGGCGACCAGACGGCGGTGCCAGGCGGGCAGGCCAGTCGTGTTGCGGAGTTCGCCGGTGGCCGGGTCGATGAGACCCGGGGCGCCGACGCACACCGTGTGGAGGCGCTCCGCGCCCGCCTCCTTCGCCGCGCGCTCCACCAGCGCCACGGCCTGCTCGACCGCCGGGCCCGTGCCCGAGTCGTCGTCGATCGGAACCGACGCCTCCGCGAGCACCCGGCCCACCAGGTCGGAGACGAGCACGGAGACGCCCTCCAGCCGGACGTCCAGCGCGGCCAGGTACGCGCGGTTGCCGACGATGCCGTACAACCGGGCGTTCGGGCCGCGCCGTTGCTCCCCGGATTCGCCGACCATCTCGATCAGTCCGGAGGCCGTGAGGCGTTCGACGAGGTCGGCGACGGTCGGCCGGGAGAGTCCGGTGAGCTGCTTCAACTGCCCTGCCGTCAGCGGGCCTTCCTGCTGCAGCAGTCGCAGGGCGAGCCGGTCGTTGATGGCCCGGGCGGTGCTCGGGGATGCGGGCATGCCGGGAATCCTCCCAGATCGAGGGGTGCGGCGGGCGGCCGGTAATTCTCTTTCTATCAGGCAGGGTTCCTGATAGTTTACCCGGCGCGAGCGGGACGAGAACACGCGAGCAGGGACTTTGACGGCGGCGGGGACGCGCACAGCAGGAGGGGCCGACAATGAGCGAAGTGGTCTACGACCGACACGGGGTGAAGCGTGCCCGGTATGCCGTGGCGGCCGTCTTCGCCGTGCACGGCGCGGTCACCGGCTCGTTCGCGACCCGGGTGCCGTGGATCCAGGAGCACGCGCACGTCGCCGCCGGCTGGCTCGGATTCGCCCTCGCCTTCGGGGCGTTCGGCGCCTCCTGCTCGATGCCGCTGGCCGGCTGGATCACCCACCGCTTCGGCAGCCGTACGGCACTGCGCGGACTGATCGCCCTGTGGACGATGTCCCTGATCCTGCCGTCCCTCGCGCCGAACCTCGTCACCCTGTGCCTGGCGATGTTCACGTACGGCGCGAGCGCGGGCATGGCCGACGTCGCGATGAACGCGCTCGGCGTCGAGATCGAGCGCCTCTTGGACAAGTCGATCATGTCGGGGCTGCACGGCATGTGGAGCGCGGGCGCCCTCATCGGGTCGGCAGGCGGCACCCTCGCCGCGCACCTCGGTTCGGACGCGCGCGTCCACCACCTCATCGCGGCCGCGGTTCTCACCGTGCTCGGCGTGACCGCCTGCCACTGGGTGCTCGACATCCCCCCGGGCGAGAAGGAGGAGGCGCCGCCCAGGTTCACGCTGCCGCCGAAGTCCGCGCTGCTCATCGGCGCGGTCGGCTTCTGCGCGGTGTTCGCGGAGGGCGCGAGCCTGGACTGGTCGGCGGTGTTCCTGAAGGACCAGTTGGGCACGTCGGCCGGGCTCGCGGCGGCCTCGACGACCGGCTTCATGCTGACGATGGCGGTGGCCCGGCTGGTCGGCGACGGGGTGGTGAACCGCTTCGGCTCGGTACGCACGGTCCGCGCGGGCGGGGTGCTGTCCGTGTTCGGCGGGCTGCTGATCGTCCTCGCGGAGAACCCGGCGCTGACGATGGCCGGCTTCGCGCTGCTCGGTCTGGGCATCGCCGTGGTCGTCCCGCTCTGCTTCGCGGCGGCGGGCCGCAGCGGCCCCAACCCGAGCCAGGCCATCGCGGGCGTCGCGACGATCACCTACACCTCGGGGCTGATCGCGCCGAGCCTGATCGGCGGGGTGGCGCAGGCGACGAGCCTGGTCGTGTCGTTCTGCCTGGTCACGGTGTTGGCGGGCGGACTCGTGGTCTTCGCGGGCGTGCTCCGCGCCGGGGACCGCGACCGCCCGAAGGTCAGCCCGCCGAGCGCAGCAGTGTCCGG
Source organism: Streptomyces sp. P5F9 (assembly GCF_057961495.1). Classification (NCBI taxonomy): domain Bacteria; kingdom Bacillati; phylum Actinomycetota; class Actinomycetes; order Kitasatosporales; family Streptomycetaceae; genus Streptomyces; species Streptomyces sp. P5F9. The sequence continues at coordinate 2,055 of NZ_JBXVPZ010000154.1, forward strand.
CCCACGGCCCTGAACCCGTCGCTCCAGGGCGCGGGGCGCAACGTTCCCGCGTCCAGCCGGACGAGGACCCGGGTGCCGGTCGCGTACGTCGTCGATCCGTCCGCCGAGCAGAACCGGAAGCCGTACGTCAGTCCCGTGGTCCCCAGCCGGTCGAGCCAGAGGTGCACGGCGTACGCACCCGGCCTGGTGACCGGTGCCTCGTAGCTGATCAGCAGTTCCTTCACCACGTTGCAGGCGTCGCCGGCGCTCGCCCAGTCGCCGTCGAAGCGGACCCCGTGCCCCTGCCACAGCTCGGTCCAGGCCCGCTCGACGAGGAGCGGGTAACGGGCGTTGTGCAGCATGCCGAGCGCGTCGAGATCGTCGAAGTGCACGGTGACGGCGACGAGTCGACCGTGGGACAGGACGGTGGCGGGCGGGCTTTCGACGGTCACGGCGGGGCTCCCGAGCGGTGCTGGTGGGGCGGTGGAGACTGTGGGGACGCCCCATTCTAAGCGACCGCTCAGGAGCCCCTATCGGGAAGGCCCTGGTCAGACGGGCCTACGGGGGCGGCCTAAGGGGTGAGCCGGTCAACCGGCGATCGAGTCCAGCTGCTCGGCCGCCGGACGCAGCGCCCACAGGTCACCGCCGGGCGGCGCCTCCAGCTTCGGCACGGCGGCCTTCGCCTTCGCGTCCCCCGCGTCGGCCGCCGCGTGGACGACGTCGCTCGCCGCGTACCGGTAGAACTCCAGCTCCGGATGCGACCACGCGGCGGCCCCGGTCGCGGCGGGCAGCAGATAGTCCACGGCCTCCAACAGGCCCTGCCCGTCCGGCCCTTGATAGGTCCACAGGTTCACGCCCACGCGCCGGCCGATGGCCGCGAGCCGGGTGTACGCGACCAGGTCGAAGGTCGAGTAGTGCCAACTCCGCGTCCGCGCAAGCTCCTGCGGCTGACTCCCGTCGCCCGCGATCTGCGGATCGATGCGTTTGGCGCGCGCGTCCAGCACGGTTCGCCTGGCCAGCGCGGTGTCGCCGGTCGCGTAGGCGAGGGCGGCCAACTCCATGTCGTAGAAGGTGCCGTGGTTGTTCGCGGCGGCACCCTCCTCCTTGCCGAAGGCGCCGTTCTTCAGCCAGCCGAGGAAGTCGGAGTTCCAACTGGCCATCGCCGTACGGTCGTTCCTCGTCCAGCCGGGGGCGCCGGTGCCGAGGATCGCGATGGCGTCGACGACGCTGGTGTACGACTGGGAGAAGTCGATGATGCCGATGGCGCGGCCGTCGTACTTGCAGGGGATGAACTGGGCGTGGTTCAGGTTGGGGTTCATCCTCGTGGCCGGGTCGAGGAACCAGGTGCGCAGGACCTGGTCGGCCTTCTGCGCGTAGCGCTTGTCGCCGGTGTAGTACCAGGCGAGCGCGAGGTCGTACGTCGAGTCGAAGACCTTCTCCACGTCCTGGCGGTCGGTTCCCGTGTCGACCTCGGGGTTGCGCTGACCGTCGCGCTGGACGTACGGGCAGCCCCACGGATTGTCGGCGGTCGGGGTGGCCGTGGGCCACCAGTAGGGCGCCTGGCTCAGGTAGTCGTGAACGTCCCCGCCGGGGGCGGGCTTTGGTTTGTCCACGACCGTCCAGGGGCCCTGGTGCAGCCAGTTGTCGGCGCGGGTCGTCAACTGCTGGAGCGCCCGCCGGAGTTGGGGATCATCCCCGCGGTCCAGGCGGAGCTTGGTCTGCTGGAGGCGGGTGCCGTCGAGGACGGCGGTCCTGGGGACGGCCGGCGCCGCGTGTGCGGTGGCCGCTGGGACGACGACAGCCGTGAGTGTGGCCACGGCGGCGAGAAGGACGCCCAGCCGGGATCTGGCACTCGACTTTGCACTCACCGATCAACTCCGATCAGGTATATGAACGCAGTTCATGAGTGGAACCGTGCGAGCGTAGAACCACCAGGTGGCCGTGACAATGGTCCGGACCGACTTCACGTACAGAGAAAGCGAACCCCACCATGGACCTCGGCGTGCGCTGGAAGCCGCACGGTGACGGGCGGACGCCCGCGCACGATCGGGCTCGGCGCCCAGCACGTCGGCATCTCCTGGGCGTTCGACCGGATCTTCGGCCGCATCCACTCGATGGGGTCGGACTGCCGTCCTTCCACGGACCGTCCTTCCAGTGGTCGGCGATCCTGGTCGCGCTGCCGGTGGTGATCGCGCTGGCCGCCGAGAACGCCAGGCACGTCAAGGCAGTTGGGGAGATGACTGGCGACCCGCTGGACGACAAGCTCGGCACGGCGATCTCGACGGACGGCGTCGCCTCGATGCTCTCGACCGCCGTCGGCTTCGCGCTCCTCTTCGGCCTCTGCCCCGAGTTCGGGCATCATCATCGGCGTCGGCGGCGTCACCATCGAGTTCACCGACAACTTCACGCTCAGCGGTATCGCGCGGGGCACCCTCGTCGTCATCACCGGCTACCACGCCCTGCGCTTCCTCGCGCCCGCCCACCTCAAGACGGACCAACCGCTGCTGGACGAGGGGATGTCGTCGTACGACTCCCCCGACGCGAGTCAGCAGGGTCCCCGGGGTCAGCGCGCCAAGTCGTAGGCGTACGACGCCGTGAACGTGCCGGCCGCGCCTTTGCAACCGTCCGACTCCCCGGGCAACTTGACCCACAGATAGCCGTCGATCCGCGCCTCCCCGGTGTTGAGAGTTGGCGGTCGGCCGATCTTCCGGCCCGCCGGGTCGCACCACTGGCCGTCGGCCGGGGCGCCGTTGCCGTTGCGGCTGGTGTCGATGACCGCGCCGAGACCCGCGGGGCCGCCGAGGGCGTCCAGGACCTGACGGTCGTATGCGATCTCGGCCGAAGTGGCGTGGAAATTCGAGACGTTGCTGAAGATCCCGTCGGAGGAGTCGGCGGAGGCCGCGCCCGCCTGCTTCAGCAGGGCCGCCTGCTGTGCGGCCGGGTTCCAGTCGGAGTGGCCCGCGTCGTAGTACACGCGGGCCTTCGGGTCGGCGGCCTTCAGGACGCGGCCCGCGCGGGCCAACGCCTCGAAGCGGTCGGCGCGTTGGACGTCGGAGAGGCAGTCGGCCTGGGCTACCGAGTCGGGTTCGAGGACGACCACGACCTCCCTGGAGCCCAGCCCCGCCGCGAAGTCGTCGATCCACCCGTCGTACGCGTCGAAGTCCGGCGCCCCGCCCTCGGACGCCCCGCCGCAGTCGCGGTCCGGGATCGCGTAGGGCACGACCACCGGCACCCGGCCCTGCGCCGCCGCCCCCGAAGTAACCGCGCGGACCCGGGAGGTGATCGTCGACGGCGTGAAGTCGGCGAACCACACCGCCGCCGGCCGATCGGCGATCCGGGACTCTATGACCCCGGTACGGGGGTCGTCGGGGTGATCGCGGACCCAGTCGAGGACCTGGGACTCGGGGTGGCGGTAGAGGCTCGGGGAGGCGGCCGCCGACTGCTTCTTGCCGGTGTTCGCGGGAGACGGCGAGGCGGTCTTCTTCGGGCTGGCGGAAGCGGACGAGGAGGAACTCGCCTTTGCCGAGGCGGCTGTTGACGGTACGTCAGGCAGCGGCACCAGCAGCGTCGCACCGGTCCCATCGGGCCTCGCCTCGTTCGAACCGCGCTCGTCGTCCAGCGCGTTGATCATCCCGGTCACGGTGCCGACCGCGACCACGACCGACGCGGTCACGACCAGCACGCTCCGCCGGGCGACCCGCCCGCGCCGTCGGCCACGTGAACCTGACACGCTGCCGCCCCCTCCCGCGTACCGAACCCGTTCCCCCGTTCTGGGGAAGTGTCGGGCTCGCCGACGCCTCGGCCAGCCTAGGGCTGGGACGCTGCCCCCATGGGGCAATTGGCACACTTCACCACACCCGTGGACAAGGTCGTCTCCCGGCTGCGCGCGCTCGACGGGGAACTGCCCGCGCGGGACGGGGTCGCGGTGTTCAACCGCGTCTACCTCGCCGTCACGGAGGCGGTCGACCGGCGTATCGACGCCGGGCGGTTCACCGACGCGCGGGCCGCGATCACGCTGGACGTACGGTTCGCGGAGCGGTACCTGGCGGCCGTGGACGCGGCGGCCGACGGGCGCCGCCCGCCCGCCTGTTGGCGGCCGCTGTTCCAGCTCCGCCGCCATCCCGGCGTACGACCACTGCAGTTCGCCCTGTCCGGCATCAACGCGCACATCGGCCACGATCTCGCGCTCGCCGTCGTGGACGCCTGCCGGACGCTCGACTGCGAACCGGCCGAGCTGGAGGACGAGTTCGACCGCGTGGGCGATCTCCTCGTGTCGCTGGAGGAGCGCATCCGCGAGGAGCTGATGCCGGGTCCCGACCTGTTCCAGATCGCCGATCCGCTCACGCATCTGCTCGGCTCATGGAGTCTGGAGCGCGCCCGGGAGGCCACCTGGACGGCGGCGCGGGCCCTGTGGGCGCTGCGTGGACTGCCCGATGTCGCCGAGGAGTTCACCGAACGGCTGGACGCGGCGGTGGGGTTGGCGGGCCGGATGCTGCTCACGCCACTGCCGGACTGATCCAGCCATACCGGGGAGCCGGACCCGCTGTACGCCGTCGGGAGAGTTACGTTGACGGTTCAAATGCCTGCTGCGAAGGAGCACGAGCATGGCCACCAGGTTGGGTCTCACTCTTCCCCAGACGCACCAGTACGACATCGGCAAGGACGTCCCGGACGTGGCCCGCGCGGCCGAGGAGATCGGCTACGAGAGCCTGTGGGTCTTCGAACGCGCCCTCTTCCCGGAACCCGCGACCCAGGGGCTCTACGGCATGGAGGGCGTCCCGTGGCCCGACGAGTACCGCTCGGTCGCCGAACCCCTGGTGACGCTGGCCCTTGCCGTGTCGGCAACCCGGCGGGCCCGGCTCGGCACCAGTGTCCTGGTGGCCCCGCTGCACGGACCGTTCCAACTGGCCCGGACGCTCGGCACGTTGGACGCGGCGAGCGGCGGCCGGGTGGTGGCGGGGTTCGGCACCGGCTGGTCGCTCGACGAGTACGCGGCGGCCGGGGTCGCCCCGTTCAAGGAGCGCGGCAAGGTCCTGGACGAGGTGCTCGACGTGTGCCGTGCGGTGTGGGGCCCTGACCCTGTGACGTACGAGGACGGACTGACCACCATCAACTCCTCGGTGGTCGGCCCCAAGCCCGCCCGGCCGATCCCCATTCTGCTGCCCGCGATGAGCAAGAAGGCGCTGACCCGTCTCGTCGACCGCGCCGACGGCTGGCAGCCGGTGGCCATGGGCGCCGAGCAACTGGCCGCGGAATGGCGGGCGTTGCAGGAGCTGGCCGCCGAGCGCGGCCGTACCGAGCCGCTCCAGTCGGCGGCCCGGATCAATCTGCGGTACACGTCCAAGGCCTACGAGGGTGCGGACCGCCCACCGTTCCACGGCAACATCGACCAGATCGTGACGGACCTCGTGGCGCATGCCGAGGTCGGTCTCGACGAGTACTTCTTCGAGTTCGCCGGTGCCCCGCGGGACGCCGAGGAACTCAAGGACCTGGCCGCCGAGCTGTACACGGCGGCACGCGCGGCCGGGGTCTGAACTCCCGTCAGTCCTCGGGCAGTTCGACCGGCGCGATCGCGTCGTAGACGTCCCCAGGGCCGGGGTTCGTCGAGTCGGTCGTGCCGCCCAGCTGGTGCATGACGCCCCAGACCGCGTTCAGCGCGGTCTGGACGGCGCCCTCGGCCCAGCCGGCCGTCCAGGAGATGTCGTCGCCGGCGAGGAAGACGCCCCGCTTGTCGTCGGGCAGCCGGTCCTGCATGAAGTGGGTGAACAGGCGCCGCTGGTAGCGGTAGTGGCCGGGCAGGTTGGCCTTGAACGCGCCCATGAAGTAGGGCTCGTTCTCCCAGGAGACGGTCACCGGGTTGCCGATGACGTGCTTCCTGATGTCGACCTTCGGGTAGATCTCGCCGAGCGACTTCAGCATGACCTCCATCCGCTCGTTCGCGGACAGCGGCAGCCACTTGAGGCTGTCGTCGCACCAGGTGTACGAGAGGCAGATGACGGCGGGCCTGTCCGGGCCGTCGTCGAGGAGGTAGGTCCCGCGCGTCATACGGTCGGTGAGGGTCATCGACATGACGTCCCGGCCGGTCGGGTTTCCCCTGTCGTCGACGGCCTTGTCGAGCCAGAACGGCCGGTCGACGGGGACGAACAGCTTCGAGCTCTCCATGTAGTGGGTGCGCTCGATCGCGGTCCAGTGGTCGATCGGGAAGAGCGAGTCGTCGCAGGCGATCTTCGAGAGCAGCATCCAGGACTGGGCGGTGAAGATCGCCGCCTGGTAGGTGCGGATGTCGCCGTTCGCGTCCGTCACCGTGATCCCGTTGCCGGCCGTGCGGTGCAGCCGGGTCACGGCGGGGCGAGGTTCGCCGCCCATGTGCAGGGATGCCAGCGAGGTGCCGTAGGGCCAGTGGACGATCTTCTGCGGCTCGCGGTCCCAGAGGCGGAGCGGGAGTTGCTGGGAGCCGCCGACGATGCCGCGGTGGTGGTCGTCGGCCTCGGTGTAGACGACCCGCAGGATTTCGAGGATCGAGTTGGGGAAGTCGGTGTCCCACCCGCCGGTGCCGAAGCCGACCTGGCCGAAGATCTCGCGGTGCCGGAAGGACTTGAAGGACTCCGAGTCGCAGAGGAAGCCGTAGAAGGTCTGGTTGTCGAGTTTCTCGACGAGCTTCGACCAGATCTCGCGGATGCGCGGGACGTCGCGTTCGCGCATGGCGCGGTTCATGTCGGAGAAGTCGGCGCCCTCTTCGAGGCAGGCGTTCCAGGCGTGCATCACGTCGCGGTAGACCTGCGGGAGGTCGTCGACGGTGGTCGCGTAGTGGGACTCGCCCTTGAGGTCGACGACGGTCGAAGGGGTCGCCTCCGCAAGGGGGTTGGGGAACGGCCGGGTCTCCAGGCCCACCAGGTCGATGTAGTGCTGGAGGGCGGTGGAGGAGGGCGGGAAGCGCATCGCGCCCATCTCGGCGGTGAGGGACGGGTCGCATCCGTCGAAGCCCACGGTCCGCAGGCGGCCGCCGATCTGGTCGGCCTCGTAGACGACGGGCTTGAGGCCCATCTTCATCAGCTCGTAGGCGGCCACGATGCCGGACAACCCGCCGCCGATGACCGCGACTTCGGTGCCGTGCTCGGTCGCGGGTATCTGGCCGAGGCCCGCCGGGTGGGCGAGGAAGTCGTCGTACGCGTACGGGAAGTCCGGCCCGAACATGGTGATCGGCGGCTGCCGCTCGTCGGCGTGCTGGACGGCGTTGGGCACCGTGGACGTCATGGGGTACGGACTCCTAGCGGAACAAGAACAAGTACAAGTGCGGGAACAGCAGGGGGGATTCAGGCGAGGGACCCGTAGAGGCCGGGGCGACGGTCCGTCAGATACGGGTTCGTCGCGCGGGAGTTGGCGAGCAACTCGGAGTCGACGTCCGTGAGGAGTAGTTCCTCGCCGCGGCCGGCGCGGGTGCGGGCGACTCCGTCGGGTCCGGCGAGGGTGGAGAGGCCGTAGAAGTCGAACTCCCCTTCCTGGCCGATGCGGTTGATGTACGCCACGTACATCTGATTCTCCCAGGCCCGCACCGGGACCAGGGACTCGGCGACGAACTGGAACGGGTGCATGTTCGCCGTCGGGACGAGGAGCAGGTCGGTGCCGGCGAGGGCGTGGGCGCGGACGGGCTCCGGGAACTCGACGTCGTAGCAGATCATCAGGCCGACGGTGAGACCGTCCAACTCCGCCTGGACGACCGGCTGTTCACCCGGGGTGAAGTGGGCGCGCTCGAAGTCGCCGAAGAGGTGGGTCTTGCGGTAGTCGGCGAGGCGGGTGCCGTCGGCGGAGATCAGCTGGGCCGAGTTGTACACGGCGTCGCCGTCGCGCTCGGGGTAGCCGTAGGCGATGGCAAGTCCGTGCCGGGTGGCGATCTCTGCAACGGCGTCCGCGGAGTCGCCGTCGGCGGGTTCGGCGAGGCGGCCGATGTCGTCGCCGATCGCGTACCCGGTGAGGAACATCTCCGGCGCGGCGAGCAGCCCGGCACCGCCGGCCGCGGCCCGGCCCGCGGCCTCGTCGAGGACCTTGAGGTTCTCGACGACGGAGCCGGGGCGGCCGGAGCTCTGGAGGAGGGCGGTGCGCATGTGTGTTCCTCACCGGTACGAAAAGGTTGAAGAGCCACCTATCGGGGCCCACCTAGACGGTACGGCTGAGGGGCTGGGCCGGACAAGAAGGAGCTGTTGCGCGCCGGTGAGCGGTTTGTTGCGTGCGAGCGGGGTGGGGCGGCGATTCGTTGCGTGCCTGGTGGAAGCCGGTCGTTCCGGTGCGGCGGACCGGTTGTCAGACCCCGGGCGTAGGTTTCCGCCCATGAATCCTGACCTGATCAACCGGCTCACACCCTTCCGCGAGGAAGCACTGGGGCGCGGGATACCGCCCGAGGACGTCGAGCGGTGGATCGCCGCCGCGCGTCCGTCCGGGACCCTCGTCACCGGCGGGGACGGGCCGGTCGTCGGCAGGTTCGGCGGACCCCTGCTGCTGCCCGCCGACGCCCCCGACCCCTGGTTCCCGTTACTCGCCACCCTCGACTGCGCGGCCCTCCCCGAGGAGACGACGGGCCTTCAACTGCCGCCCGACGGCCGCCTGTTGCTCTTCGGCTTCCCCGAGATGACGTACTACGGCGGTACGGCCGGCGAGGTCGTGTACATCCCCGAGGGGACCCCCGTCGAGGAGCGGAACACGAAGTACGCCTGCGTCTACGGCGAGGAGGGGGACGCGTTCGACGACACCGACACGCTCGCCGTCCACGAGCAGTTCCCGCAGGAGGAACTGCGGCTGGCGCCCGACGTCTCCCTGCCGCACCACTTCCTGGCCCCCTCCCCGGAGGGCGGCGAGGAGACCGTCACACTCCCCGGCCATCCCCGCGCCTGGGAGCTGGCCGAGGCGTGGGACGAGACGTACGGCGACATCGTCGTCGACGGACCGCTGCACATCGGCGGGTACGCCTCCCACGAGTGCACGGAGACGGACCCGGTCACGGACGCCGCGGCGGAGGCGGAACAGGCCCGCCGCCACCGGGCCGAGGCGGCACCCGGCTCCGCCGACACCACGGAACTGCCCGCCCCCGAGGAGTGGACCCTGCTCGCCCAGTGGGACATCGGTCTCACCGGGCGGGAGGGATCCACGCTGCACTGGGTGATCCCGCGACGGGACCTGGCCGACCGCCGCTTCGACCGCACACACGTGTCGTTCTTCTGGAACCCCTGAAGGGCAGCGCCCAAAGGGGCGCGGGGAACTGCGCGACCAGCCACAACGGACCCGCGGCCAACCACGGACCTTCCAGCGGAGCACTTAACCGCGGGGCACCGCGAACACCGTAAGGACGGCCGCGTGGTCCGACGGCCAGCAGTTGGCGGACACGTCCGGCCACGGGCTCGGCGTACCGACAACGAACGTACGCGAATCGAGCACGGTCAGCCCCCGGTGCAGGACGTAGTCGATACGGTCCTGCGGCTCGGCGCGCCCGCTGCCGTCCTCGTTCACGGGGTGGATCGGCGACCAGGTGTGCCCAGGGTCGGCAACCGGGTCCGGGTGGACCTCCCGGTACGAGTCGCGCAACCCCGCGTCCGCCGCCGCCTTCGTCACCGGCCATTCCACGTCCGGCCAGTCCAGGTGCGAAGGGCTGTTGAAGTCACCGACCAGCACAACAGGGACGGCGTCGTCGGCCACCTCCGCGATCCGGCCGAGGGCATCCCGCATCTGGGCGAGCCGTACCTCCTCGTGGGCGATGAGGTCGGCGGCCGGGAGCCCGTCGTAGGCGGATTCGTAGGGGCCGTAGGGCGTGTAGTCGAGGTGGCAGGTCCACAGGTCGACCTCGCGGCCCTCCGCTACGGCGATCCGGACCCCGGCGGCGCCGTAGAAGCCGACGTCCGGGTCGCCGAAGCGAGCCGTGATCGGGTGGCGGCTGATGACGCCGAGGTTCTCGCCGGCCCGGTGGTGGTGCCAGCCGAGCGCTTCGGCGAGTTCCTCGGCGGCGGTGCCGCCCGTCTCCTGGAGGCCGACGACGTCCGCACCGGTCTCCGAGATGGCCTTCAACTGCTTGGTGCGGTGGTCGTCGACCTTGCTGCCGCCGAGCCAGAGGTTCCAGGTCAACACGCGTAGCTCGTACGGCCGTTCGCGCGTCACCATCGCGCGCAGGGCCGCCGGGGTGACCCCCACGAGGCTGCCCCGTACGGTCCGGCGGGGGGCCGCGTCGATCGGGGCCAGCGACGGCACCGCGAGGACCGCGCACCCGGCCGCCTCGGCGGAGCTGACGCCGGTCTGGGTATCCTCGACGGCCACGCAGGCCGCCGGGTCGACGCCGAGGGCGCGGCAGGCGGCGAGGTAGGGGTCGGGGGCGGGCTTGGTGCGCCCGGTGTCGTCGGCGGTGACGGAGACCGCGAAGCGGCTCGCGCCGAGGGCGTCGAGGACGGTGTCGGCGACCGCGCGGGGGGACGCGGTGACCAGAGCCGTGGGGACGCCGTCGCGGGCGAGGGCGTCGAGCAGGTCGAGCGCGCCGGGGCGGGGCACGATGCCGGTGCGGACGCGGGCGGCGAACTCCCGGTGCAGTGCGGCCGCGAGGTCCGCCGCCGACCCGCCCGTGGCCCGGGCGAGCCAGTCGGCGGTGTGCTCGACCGGGCGGCCGAGCACTTCCGGCTGATCCGCGTCCGTCAGGATTCTGCCCGCGACCTGCTCGACCGCCTCCCACCACAGCCGCTCGGTGTCGACGAGCGTTCCGTCCATGTCGAACAGGACGGCCTGGAGCGGGAGTTGGGCGTGGGGGGTCACGTTTCTCTCTTTCACTGCGGGTTCAAACGGGCCGGTGGGCCCTACGGGTTGACGCGTTCCGCCACGAGGACCGGCCGTTCCGGCAGCGACACCCGTGCGGCGACGCCGGCGCCCAGCCCCGCGGCCTCGTGCGCGGGCAGGTCGGCCTTGACCTCGGTGGAGTCGGCGAGCCGCACGGTGAGGCGGACGACCGAGCCGAGGAAGGCGGTGGCGACGACTCGCGCGTCACCGGCGGCGTCGGCGTGCACGTGGATCGCCTCGGGGCGTACGAGGACGTCCACCTCCGTCAGCGCGGGCGCCTCGCCGTCGACCGGCAGCCGCTGCCCGAGCACCTCGACGGTGCCGTCGGTGAGGTGCCCCGGGAGGCGGCTCATCGTGCCGACGAACTCGGCGACGAACGCGGTCGTGGGACGGCCGTACAACTCGGCGGGTGCGGCGCACTGTTCGAGCTTTCCGGCGCGCATCACGGCGACCCGGTCGGCTATGGACAGCGCCTCTTCCTGATCGTGCGTCACGAAGAGGGTGGTGATGCCGAGTTCCTGCTGGAGGCGGCGGATCTCCTCGCGCAGGGACAGCCGCACCTTGGCGTCGAGCGCCGACAGCGGTTCGTCCAGGAGCAGGACGCGCGGCTGGAGGGCGAGCGCGCGGGCCAGCGCGATGCGCTGCTGCTGGCCGCCGGAGAGCTGGTGCGGGAAGTTCTCGCCCTTGTCGCCGAGCCCGACAAGGTGGAGCAACTCATTGGCGCGGAACCGCCGTTCGGCCTTGTTCACCTTGCGCATGCGCAGGCCGAAGGCGACGTTGTCGAGGGCGTTGAGATGCGGGAAGAGGCTGTACGACTGGAAGACCATGCCGGCGTCGCGGCGATGGGCGGGGACGCCGGTGACGTCCTTGCCGTCGACCAACACCTCGCCGGAGGTGGGGTGTTCGAAGCCGGCGAGCATGCGCAGCGCGGTGGTCTTGCCGCAGCCGGAGGGGCCGAGCAGGGCCAGGAACTCGCCGGGCCGGACGGTCAGGTCGAGTCCGTCTAGGGCGACCGTGGGGCCGAACTCCCGGCGCAGGCCCCGGAATTCGACGGTGGCGGCGTTCTCCGTCGTGGTTTTCTCAAGCGTGGTGGCGGTCATGGTTCATCCCCGGGACTTGGCGGTTTTGTCGCGCCCGCCGACACCGGCGAGCGTGAGGAGGAGTGCCCAGGTGACGACCAGGCTGAGCACGGAGACGGCGACGGAGAGCTGGGCGTTGGACCCGCCGACGCTGTAGATCCACACGGCGAAGGGCTGGAAGCCGAGCAGCTGGGCCACGGTGAACTCGCCGAGCACCAGCGCCAGCGTGAGGAAGGACGCGTTGAGCAACGCGCCGCGCAGATTGGGCAGTACGGCCCGCGCGAGAGCCTGCGGCCAGCCCGCGCCGCAGCTGCGGGCTGCCTCGACGAGGGTCTTCACGTCGATGGCACGCAGCCCGGAATCCAGCGCCCGGTACACGAACGGCAACGCCATCACGACGTACGCGAGGACGAGGATGAACGGGAAGCTCGGGTTCTGGATGGCGACGAAGGTCTCGAACAGCGGGGTGCGCGAGAGGTAGTCGGGGCCCCACTTGAGGACGGTGGCGATACCGGCGACGAACGCGATCGGCGGCACCACCAGCGGCAGCGAGCAGATCACCTCGACGACGGGCCGCAGGCGGGGCGCGCCAAGTCGTAGCGCGACCATGGCCGGAACCATCAACAGCAGGACGATGGCGATGGTGGCGGCGGCGAGTTCCAGCGAGAGCACCAGGCTGGAGGTGAAGCCGTCGGCGGAGACGATCTGGGTGTAGGCGTCGAAGGTGACGCCCTCCCCCGGCACGTCGACCGTGAAGACGACCGACGCGGCGAGCGGGACCAGGAAGTACAGGGCGGCGAGGCCGAGGACGACCCACCGCCAGAGGTTCAGGCGTCCAGCCATCGCGCGCTCCGTCGTTGCAGGGGCAGGTACACGGCCATGACCAGGCCCGCGACCAGGACCATGTCGAGGCTGAGGGCGAGGGCCACGTTCTCCTGGCCGACCAGCACGTTGCCGGAGATGGCGTCGGCGATCTGGAGGGTGACCAGCGGGATCGAACTGCCCACCATGGCCGCGGCGGTGGCGTACGCGGCGAACGCGCTGCCGAAGAGGAGGACGAACCCGCCGAGGAGCGAGGGCAGCAGCACCGGCAGGGCGACGTGGCGCCAGTACTGCACGCCGGTGGCGCCGTTGTTCTGGGCGGCCTCGCGCCACTGGGTGCGCAGGCCCTCCAGGGCGGGGGTGATGGTGAGGACCATCAACGGGATGAGGAAGTACAGGTAGACGAGGACCAGGCCCGAGAAGCTGTAGAGGTCCCAGCCCTTGTCCTTGAGGCCCAAGTGGGTCGTCAGCACACCCGCGTTGCCGAGCGTGGCGACGAACGCGAAGGCCAGCGGGACACCGCCGAAGTTGGCGAGGACCCCGGAGGCGGTGAGGACGGCCTCGCGCAGCGCGCGGAAGCGGGAGGTGACGACGACCTGCGCGAGCGGGAGACCGAGCAGGGTGCCGAGAGCGGCCGAGAGGGCGGACAGCTTGACGCTGCCGATCAGCGCGGTGAGGTAGGCGCCCTTCAGGGACTCGGTCAGGTTCACGGTGCTGTACGAAGTGGCGCCCGTCGTCTGGTTCTTGACGGTGAAGGCGCCGTTCAGCATCGCGATGGCGGGCACCCCGAAGGCGACCGCGACGAACACGAGCAGCGGGACCACGGCGATCCAGCCGGGGACGCGGCGCCGCCGCTTCGAGGAAGCGGCGGCAACCACGTCGGCCCGCGTGAGCGTGGCCGTCATCCGGAGACGGCCTTCGCCCAGCCGGACGCGATGACCGTCTTGGCCTTGCTCTGCTGGGCCTCGGTCGGGAAGGCCGGCGTGCCGGAGACCTTGGGGAGCTTGGCGGCGGCGGTCTTGTCGAGCGTGCCGGCCGACTCCATGGAGGTCATCAGCGCCGGGCGCGCGTAGCCCTTGAGCCACAGGTTCTGGCCCTCGGCGCTGTACAGGTACTCCTGCCACAGGCGGGCGGCCGCCGGGTGCGGGGCGTCCTTGTTGATGGCCTGCGAGTAGTACTGCGCGTACTGGCCGTCGCTCGGGATGGTGACCTTCCAGTCGACGCCCTTGGACTTGAACTCGTCGGCGTAACCGGCGTTGAGGTAGTCCCAGTCGATGGAGATGGGCGTCTCGCCCTTCTCGACGGTGGCCGGGGTGGACTCGACCGGCGTGTAGTTGCCGTTCTTCTTCAGCTTGGCGAAGAAGTCCAGGCCGGGCTGGATGTCGTCGAAGGAGCCCTTGTTGGCGAGCGCCGCCGCGTACACGCCGCCGAAGGCCGAACCCGACTTGGTGGGGTTGCCGTTGAGGGCGACCTGGCCCTTGTACTGCGGCTTCAGCAGGTCCGCGAAGGTGGTCGGACAGGTCTTGACGCGCTTGGCGTCGCAGCCGATGGAGATGTAGCCGCCGTAGTCGTTGAACCACTGTCCCTTCGGGTCCTTCTGGCCCGCGGGGATCTGGTCGAAGGAGGCGACCTTGTACGGCGCGAGCAGGCCCTGCTGGGCGGCGCTCAGCGCGAAGGAGGAACCGAGGTCGAGGACGTCGGGCGTACGGTCCTGGCCCTTGCGGGAGGTGACGGCGTTGATCTCGTCCTGGCTGGAGCCGTCCGGGTTCTCGTCCGTGATCTTGATGCCGTACTTCTTGGTGAAGCCGTCGATGATGGCGCCGTAGTTGGCCCAGTCACGGGGCACCGCGATGATGTGCAGCGTGCCCTCCTTCTTGGCCGCCTTCACCAGGGCGGCCATGCCGCCGAAGTCGGCGGCGGAGGTGGCGGTGGCGGCGTTCTTGCCGTCGGCGGTGGTCGACGAGTTGGTGGGAGCGGCGCCGCAGGCGCTGAGGGCGAGCGCGGCGACGACGGCGAGGGATCCACCCAGGACGGCGTTTCTCGGCGGGGACACGGTCACGGTCTCTCCAGGGGTGCGCACGAGGGTTAGAGCAGAGCGGAGAACTTGTCTGAACAAGTTGGCCTCAGTACGCCCGCCGATGGTGTCTTGTTCGTAAACATTGGCGAAACCGTGACCCCTTGTTCCCTGCACACTCCTGGCTGACACGGATCACCAAGGGAACTCGACTACGCTGCTCACGCTGTGCACAGTGGCCAACTCGGAGGGGAAGCATGACGGCGCGACACGAGGAGATCGCCGACGAGCTGCGCAAGGCCATCGACCGCGAGGAGTACACAGTCGGCAGCCTGTTGCCCGCGGAGACGGACCTCGCGGCGCAGTACGGCGTCTCGCGCGGCACGGTCCGCCAGGCCGTCGCGGCCCTCACCGCCGAAGGCTTGATCGGCTCCCGCCAGGGCGCCCGCCGGGTGGTGCTGGCCAGCCGCCGCAGCCAGAGCTTCGCGGAACTGCGCAGCTTCGCCGAGTGGGCCCGCGCGATGGAGCGCGAGGCGACCGGGCACGTGGTCGCGCAGGAGTACCGCCCGGCCACGGCCGAGGACGCCGTACGCCTCCAACTCGCCGCGGGGACTCCCGTGTTGCACGTCCTGCGGGTCCGCGGCCTGGACGGCGAGCCGGTCCTCCTGGAGCGGACGGTGTACGCCGACTGGATCTCCCCCGCCGTCGAGGCGATCGAGCCGGAGTGCCCGTCGGTGACCCAACGCCTGTACGACGACACGGGGTTGGTCTTCGCCTACGGCGAGCACGTCATCGACGCGGTGGCGGCGGGCGCGCAGGACGCCGAGCTGCTGGGTATCCGCCGCACCAGCCCGCTGCTCCGGGTCCGCCGGGTCACAACGACCCGTGAGGGACGCCCGGTTGAGTGGTCGGACGACCGCTACCGCTCGGACGCGGTGAGCTTCAGCGTGCACAACTCGATAGGGAACAACGCGCTGGCGCGGAAGACGGCGGAGTGAGAACCTCCGGCCGCGGCGTGGGACAGTCGTAGCGAGGGGGACGGGTCCGACGTCATGGAGGTCCTGATGGAGATCGCCGCATTGCCCCATGTCGGGGAACAGACCGCTGTCGTGGCTGCGGAGCCCGACGCCGTGTGGCGCGGCCTGAGCCGGGTACTGGGCCACTCCTCCGCGCCGGCGACCCTGTACGCACGCCTGGTCCGCGCCGCCGACCGCGAGTCCTCCGGCCCCCGGCCCCTCGCCGAGGGTTCGGCGTTCGCCGGTTTCCACGTGACCTCGGCGGTCCCGGGGCGCGAGCTGGTCGTCGAAGGCAGCCACCGCTTCTCGTCGTACGCCCTGGTCTTCCACGTCGAGCGGACCGGCCCGGGGCGCTCGCTGCTGCGGGCCGAGACCCGGGCCGCCTTCCCCGGTCTGGCCGGGGGCCTCTACCGGCGGCTCGTCATCTCCAGCGGCGGGCACGTGATCGCCGTACGCCGGCTGCTGTCGGCGGTCCGCCGCCGGTCCGAGTAGCCCCCGCGGCTCAGGTCGGCGAACCCGACGAGAAACGCCGGAGCAGCGGGGAGAGGACCAGCACCGACTTGGTGCGCTCCACGAACGGCTCCCCCGCGATGCGCTCCAGGACCCGCTCGAAGTGGCGCATGTCGGCGGCGAAGACCTGGACGACCGCGTCCGCGTCGCCGGTGACGGTGGACGCGGCCACGACCTCCTGGTAGCGCTCCAGGCCCCGCCGGATGGTGTCCGGGGAGGTGTTGTGCCGGCAGTAGATCTCGACGAACCCCTCGGTCTCCCAGCCGAGCGCCGACGGGTCCACCCGTACGGTGAAGCCGGTGATGGCGCCGGTGGCCCGCAGCCGGTCCACGCGCCGCTTCACGGCGGGCGCGGACAGGCCGACGAGCTGCCCGATGTCCGCGAAGGAGCGGCGGGCGTCCTCGGCGAGGGCGTGCACGATGCGTTCGTCGAGTTCGTTCAGCACGGTGGACCGATCACTTCTCGGATGGTGCGGGTGTTGCCAGTCGGGAGCGGCGGTGGCCGTATACGAAGTAGAACACGAGCCCGACGGCCATCCAGATTCCGAAGACCACCCAGGTGACGGCCGAGAGGCTGCCCATCATCCACACGCACAGCCCGAAGCCCACGGCGGGCAGCACCGGCGACAGCGGTACGCGGAAGGTGCGGGACATGTCCGGGCGGGTCCGGCGCAGCACCACGACGGCGATGTTGACCAGCGCGAAGGCGAAGAGCGTGCCGATGCTGGTCGCGTCCGCGAGCTGCCCGAGCGGGATGGCGGCCGCGAGGACCCCGCAGAACAGGGACACGATGACGGTGTTGGCGCGGGGCGCCCCCGTCCTCGGGTGGACCTTGCCGAACACCTTGGGCACGAGTCCGTCCCGGGACATCGCGAAGAGGATGCGGGTCTGGCCGTAGAGCACGGTCAGGACGACGCTCGCGATGGCGATCACCGCGCAGCCCGCGAGGAGGGTGCCCCAGAAGGACTGGCCGGTGACGTCGCGCATGATCTGGGCGAGGGCGGCCTCGGAGTCGTTGAAGCGCCGCCAGGGCTTCGCACCGACGGCGACGGCCGCGACGAGGACGTACAGCGCGGTCACGATGACGAGGGACAGCATGATCGCGCGGGGCAGGTCGCGCTGCGCGTTCTTCGCCTCCTCACCGGCCGTGGAGGCGGCGTCGAAGCCGATGTACGAGAAGAAGAGCGTCGCCCCGGCCGCGCTGACGCCGGCCATGCCCAGCGGCATGAAGTGGTCGTAGTTGCCGGACCGGAAGCCCTGGATGCCGATCGCGCAGAACAGCACCAGCGCGGCGATCTTCACACACACCATGACCGTGTTGGCGCGGGCGGACTCCTTGGCACCGCCGAGCAGGAAGGTCATCGCGAGGAGTACGACGATCAGGGCCGGGAGGTTGAAGATGCCGCCGTCGCCGGGCGGGGCGGACAGGGCGTCCGGGATGGTGACGCCGATGGTGCCGTCGAGCAGTTCGTTGAGGTACTCGCCCCAGCCGACGGCGACGGCGGCGACCGACACGCCGTACTCCAGGACCAGGCACCAGCCGCAGATCCAGGCGATCAGCTCGCCCATGGTGGCGTAGGCGTACGAGTACGAGGAGCCGGCGACCGGGATGGTGCCCGCGAGTTCGGCGTAGGAGAGGGCCGAGAAGAGGGCGGTGAGGCCGGCGATCACGAAGGAGAGGGTGACGGCGGGGCCGGCCTTGGGGACGGCTTCGCCGAGGACGACGAAGATGCCGGTGCCGAGGGTGGCGCCGATGCTGATCATCGTCAGCTGCCAGAGCCCGAGGGAGCGCCGCAGCGCCCCTCCCTCGCCCTGACCGCCCTCGGCGACCAGGAGTTCCACGGGCTTGCGGCGCATCAGACGCGCACCGAGCCCCGGGGACGGCTCGGCGGTCTGGTTGCGGTGATGCGGGGGTGCGCCTTGGTCGAGCACGCGGGGGCTCCTTGTCGCTGCCGGGCAGGGCGGCAGGAACCGGCGGCACGGGGCTCCGCCGAGCGGGGGTCCTGCCGCGCTGGGTACAGCGCTTGACCCTACGAGCCCGGGCGTCCTGGCCGTAATGCGGCAACCTTGCGCGTCTCCGCAAGATCGTTGCGTTCGCGGGACGCGGGTGTTGATTCGTTGCGCGGTAGGTGTGGGGCGTTGCGGGGTGGGTGTT
>NZ_JBXVPZ010000155.1:0-20171 GCF_057961495.1 Streptomyces sp. P5F9
CGGGAGCGGCGCGGGGGTTGTTCGGGGCCGGGTTCCGGACGCCAGGCCGGGGGCCCGAACCGGTCGCCCAGCCCCTGCACCAGCCAGACCCCGGCGCACGCCAGCGCCCCGATCAGCGCCGCCCAGCCCCAAGTGACCAGTGCGCCCTGTGACTTGGGCGGCAGCGCGGGGCCGGGGACGACGAGGAGTGCCACGAGCGGGAGCGCCAGCAGGGTGCCGGCCTTCGTGGCGGCGGGGCCGTAGCGGCGGATCCAGATCGCCAGCGCCATGCCCGCCGTGTAGACGGCGGCACCGAGCGCGTAGTGGGAGGCGAGCAGCCGGCCGACGAAGATCGAGGCACCGGCCGTGACGGGCAGCAGGACGAGTGAGGTGAGCCGGCGGCGGGTGTCGGCGGTGCGCTGGGTGGAGGAGAGGGTGAGGGTCAGGGCGACCGCGAGGACGAGCACGTCGGTGTGGAGTCCGGCGGCGCCCTCCAGCCAGAGGGCGATGCCCCAGCTGAGCAGTACGGCGGTCATCGTCAAGGCCGCTTCGTACGCGTTGCGTATTAGTTTGGCGGTCACATCACGAGAATAGCGGGGTCCATAGGCCATAGGTAGTAAGTATCCGCGTACGATATCCGGTATGGATCATCTCCCCGAGGCCGCCCGGATCCGTCGTGGCGTCGTACGGCTGAACCGTCGGCTGCGGCAGGAGCGCGGCAACGAGGCCGGGCTCACCCCAAACCAGCTGATCGTGCTCGGGCATCTGCACCGGCATCACTCCGCGACGCCCGGCGAGATCGCGGCGGCCGAGCGACAGCGGCCGCAGTCTCTGACCCGCGTCTTCGGTGAACTGGAGGCGGAGGGGTTGATCTCGCGTGCGCCGGACACGGTGGATCGGCGGCAGTCCGTTCTCACGCTGACGGCGAAGGGGCGGCGGGCGCTGGACCAGGACATGGTCGAGCGGGATGTGTGGTTGGCGGGGGCGTTGGCGTCGTTGAGTGAGACCGAGCGGGGGGTTTTGGAGTTGGCGGGGGTGTTGATGGAGCGGCTAGCAGGTCGTTGATTGGCTGCCGGCCGGTGGGGGCTGGTCGCGCAGTTCCCCGCGCCCCTTAGGGGGTTGCGCCGGCCGGAGTTGCATGGCGCCCCTTAGGGGGTTGCGCCGGCCGGAGTTGCATGTCCCGCCACAGCAGGTCCGTGAGGTGCCGCTCTTTCAGAAACCTCCGCCGAAGTCTCCGCCGCCACCATCGCCGCCGCCTCCGAAGTCCCCGCCGTCCCCGAAGCCGCCGCCGAAGTCACCCGGGTCGAAGTTCGCGCCGGAGACGTCGCCGCCGTCGTAGCCGGCGGTGCCGAAGTCGCCGTAGCCCGTGCCGTAGTCGGAGGCGTAGGACGGGGTGGACATCATGCTGCCGAGGAGCGTGCCGACGAGGAGGCCGGGGAGGAGGCCGCCGCCGAAGTAGCCGCCTGCCCAGGGGCCGTAGGCCGGGCCGGCGTCCCAGTACGGGCGGCGGCCGTAGTCGGTGTCGACCTCGCGGATCATCGGGTCCCGGCCGTCGGCGAGACGGGCCTGGTCGGCCGCGCAGACCGGGACCTCGCGGGGTGCGCCGCCGGGCGGGGTCCAGGTGGCGTCGGCGACCGAGGGGCCGTGGCGCGGGTCGAAGAAGCAGGGGGCCCGGCGTTCGGGCAGCGGGCGGCCCTCGCGGCGGGCGGCGAGTTGGGCGAGGGAGAAACGGCCGTCCTCCAGGGCCTGGGTGACCGACCGGACGTCCTCCGGTTTCGTGGCCGCCGCCATGTACGACTTCGCCTGCTCGTAGGCGTCGAGGGCGCGTTCGTAGTCCGCGCGCATCGCGTCGTCGGCGCCGGGTTCGGCCGGGTGGAATTCGAGGCGATCCAGTTCCTCGCCGAAGGCCGTGATGTCCTCGTCCACGACCACCCGTAGCTTGTCGAGGGCCGCCCGCTGTTCCTCCTCGCGGCGGCGACGGCCCCGCTTCACCAGCGTGTACGCCCCCGCGCCACCGGCCACCAGCACCCCGCCCGCGACGATCAGCGCCGTACCGGAGACTCCCCCGCCGCCGTCCGACGAGCCGCCCCAGGACGCGGGCGCCGAGCCGCCCATGCTGGCGAGCGCGCGGTCGGTGAAGTCGGTGAGCTGGGTCTTCGCGTCCTCGCCCTGGACGCTGCTGACCAGGTTCTGCACCGCGGTGTTCGACAGGACGGAGGAATCGGCTCGGGCAGCGAATCGGTTCCCGACGCGGACCGCGTAGAGGCCGGTGATGCCGGTCGCGGTGCGGAGGGTCGTGAAGCTCGTCGCCGGATAGCCGGCGGGGAGGACCACGAGGAAGACCGGTTTGTCGGCCTTCTTGACGCGTTGCGCGAGCGCGTCGGCGTCGGCCGACGACAACACGGAGCCGGCCGCCGGGTCGACGTAGACCGGGCCCTTGCGCAGCGCTTGGGCGATCGTCGAGACGCCGGTGTCCGCGGCGGCCGGGGACGCCATGGTCAGGGCGGCGAGCAGCAGGGCCAGCAGGAGCCCCGGGAGGCTTCGGGTCCGGATCACGGCCTTCATGATTCGACGCTACCCGACGGCGCTCGCTTTGGTCGGCCCACCTGTGTCCGCTCGTCAGCCGCCGCTCACCAGCTGATCCGGGCCGCCACCGGCAGGTGATCGCTGCCGGTCCCGGGCAGCACCCACGAGCTCCGCGGCCGCACCCCTCGTACCAGAATCTGGTCGATGCGCGCGATCGGGAAGGACGCCGGCCAGGTGAAGCCGAAGCCGTTCCCGGCCGTCTCCTGGGCCGAGCTCAGCCGCGAGGTGAGGCCGTGGAACACACGGTCGTCCGTGGTGCCGTTCAGGTCGCCGAGCAGCACCACCCGCTTGTTCGGCTCGGCGGCGACCGCCTTGGTGAGCGCGCGTGCGCCGAAGTCGCGGGAGTCCGTCCAGAAGCCGTGCCTGGGCATGACCCGCACGGAGCCCAGGTGCGCCACGTACACCGCCAGCGGCCCGTGAGCCGTGGCCACCGTGGTGCGCAGCGCCCGGACCTCGGCCGCCGCCTCCGCCGCCGATTCGGGCGGCTTGGTCTTCGCCAGCGGTCCGGCATCGCCCCGTACGACGTTGACGGGCCGCGTGTCCGACAGCGGCAGCTTGCTCCACAGCCCGACCGTGCCCCGTACCGCGTGATACGGGTACGCCTTCGCGAGCCCCTTCTCGTACGTGCCCCGGGCCTGGTCGGTCAGTTCCTCCAGGGCCAGCAAGTCCGCGCCGGAGGCGGCCAGTCGGCGGGCGGTGCCGGCCGGGTCGGAGTTGCCGGCGTCGACGTTCTGGCTGACGACGGTGAGGTCGCCGCCGGGGTGGGACTTGTCGGTGAGCAGCCCGCCGAAGAGGCTCAGCCACACCGTGACCGGCAGCACCAGCGCGACCACCCCGACGGCGGAGCGGCGCCACAGCGCCGCGGCCAGCAGCACCGGCACGTACAGGCCGAACCACGGCAGGAGGCTCTCCACCAGGCTGCCGATTCCCGCAATGTTCGGGATCCGGGCGTGCAGCAGCATGAGCAGGCCGAGCAGCAGGCCCGGCACCGCGAGCTCCGGGCGGCGTTTCCAGGGTTCGAGAGGAATCCGGGGGATCTTCACCCCGTCACTCAAGGCGGTCCGGTGTTGCCGGCACGTATGGGGTTTTCGATACGCGGACAATATGTGCCGACTCCTACCATCGGACCCATGCGTGTGCTGATCGTCGAGGACGAGCCCTACCTGGCGGAGGCCATCCGCGACGGCCTGCGCCTGGCCGCGATCGCGGCCGACATCGCGGGGGACGGGAACACCGCGCTGGAGCTGCTGAGCGTCAACGCCTACGACATCGCCGTCCTCGACCGCGACATCCCCGGCCCCTCCGGCGACGAGGTCGCCCGCCGTATCGTCGCCTCCGGCAGCGGTATGCCGATCCTCATGCTGACCGCCGCCGACCGGCTCGACGACAAGACCACCGGGTTCGAACTCGGCGCCGACGACTACCTCACGAAGCCCTTCGAACTCCAGGAACTCGCGCTCCGGCTGCGGGCGTTGGACCGTCGACGCGCCCACAACAGGCCGCCGGTGAGGGAGTTGGCGGGCCTGCGCGTCGACCCGTTCCGCAGGGAGGTCTACCGGGACGGCCGCTATGTCGCGCTGACCAGGAAGCAGTTCGCCGTGCTGGACGTCCTGGTCGTCGCCGAGGGCGGGGTCGTCAGCGCCGAGGAGCTTCTGGAGCGGGCCTGGGACGAGAACGCCGACCCGTTCACCAACGCCGTGCGCATCACCGTCTCGGCGCTGCGCAAGCGGCTCGGCGAACCCTGGATCATCGCCACGGTGCCGGGCGTCGGCTATCGCATCGAGGCGCACCCCGGGGCCGGAGACGACGGAGCAGACCGTGGGTAGGGCGCCCGGGTTGAGCGTCCGCCTCAGACTCACCCTCAGCTACGCCGGATTCCTCATGGTGGCCGGCGCCTTGCTGCTCGCCGCGGTGTGGGTGTTCCTCCTCAGGTATGTCCCCAACCGGGCGATGCTCATCAACCCCGACGACCGGCCCACCGGGGTTTTCCCCATCCGGTCCGCCCTCCTGGACGTCTTCGCGCCGAGAGCGGCCGCCGTCCTCGCGTTCCTGCTGGTGTTCGGCCTGGTCGGAGGGTGGATTCTCGCCGGGCGCATGCTCGCCCCGCTGACCCGCATCACGGAGGCCACCCGCATGGCCACGGACGGCTCGCTCTCCCACCGCATCGAACTCCCGGGCCGCGAGGACGAGTTCCGCGAACTCGCCGACGCCTTCGACGCCATGCTCACGCGGCTCGAAGCACACGACGCCGAACAGCGGAGATTCGCGGCCAACGCCTCCCACGAGCTGCGCACCCCGCTGGCGATCTCGAAGGCACTGCTCGACGTGGCCCGCACCGACCCGGACCACGACACCGGTGAACTCGTCGACCGCCTCCACGCCGTCAACACCCGAGCCATCGACCTCACCGAAGCACTGCTCCTGCTCAGCCGCGCCAACCAACGGTCCTTCACCCGGGAACCCGTCGACCTCTCCCTCGTCGCGGAGGAGGCCACCGAGACACTCCTCCCCCTCGCGGAGAAGCACGGCGTCACCATCGAGACCGACGGCGACATCACTCCCACCCGAGGCTCGCAGCCGCTCCTGCTCCAACTCACCACGAACCTCGTGCAGAACGCGATCGTCCACAACCTCCCCGACCAGGGCACCGTCTGGGTGACCACCGCCGTCGGTCCCGACTCCGCGGTCCTCACGGTCGAGAACACCGGCGACCTGCTCACCCCCCACCAGGTCCCGACCCTCACCGAGCCCTTCCAACGCGGGACCGAGCGCGTCCACAGCGACCACGCGGGAGTCGGCCTCGGCCTGGCGATCGTCAAGACCATCACCGGCGCCCACGACGGCACGCTCACCCTGGCCCCGCGCCCGGCCGGCGGCCTCCGCGTCACGGTGGAACTCCCCGCCAACGAGCCGCACCCCCCGCGCCGTTGAGGCCGCAGGGGGTGCAGGGAACCATGGGCGGTTGCTATGCCGCCCGGTACGCCTCCTCCAACTTCTTCACAGCCGCCGCGTACTTACCCGTCAGCAGCAGATGGTCCGCGTCGGCGAACGGCTTCGACACCGCCGCCGTCACGTTCTGCCCCACCTTCGCCTGCACGAGCAGCCGCGCCTTGGTGACCAGCGCCTTGCCCGCCGACGCCGACCTGGCGTGCGCCGCCGCGGCCTCCAGCGCCTTCAGGGCGGACGTGCCACCCGTCGGCGCCTTCGTCAGCGTCGTCAGTCCCCAGCCGTACGGGAACTGCGGATCGTACGACGTGTCACCCACGTTGATCGGGAGCTGGGCCTCCGACTTCGGCCAGGTGACCGGGAGTTGACCGGTGAAGGACCGCTTGCCGTAGAGCACGTCGGCCACGCCGTCGCCCTCGGTGCCCGGCAGCCAGGAGGCCACCAGGGCGTCGATCTTGGGGAGTTGGTCCCCGATCAGCTGCGGTCGCCCGGAGACGATGAGCACCGCGCACTTCATCGCCGCGCACACCTTGTCGACAGCTGCCTGGTCGGCCGGGGTGAGGGTCAGGTCGTTGCCGTTGCCGACATCGCCCACGCCCTCGGCGTACGGGGTCTCGCCGACGACGACCACGCCCACGTCATAACCGCTGGTCGAGGCGGACGCGTCCTTCGAGTAGGTGACGTTCCCGCCGGCGTTCTTCATCCCCTGGAGGATCGTCGTGCCGGTGGTGTTGGTGCCGGACGCGCCCTGCCAGGTGATGGTCCAGCCGCCGGTCTGGTTGCCGAGGTCGTCGGCGTTGGAACCGGCGACGTAGACCTTCTGGTTCTTCTTCAACGGCAGGACGCCACCCGCGTTCTTCAGCAGCACCTGCGACTCGGCCGCCGCCTGCCGGGCCACGGCCCGGTGCGAAGTCGAGCCGATCTTCGAGGCGTTGCTCGTGTCGGCGTACGGCTTCTCGAAGAGGCCGAGCTTGAACTTCTGGGTGAGGATGCGGGATACGGCGTCGTCGATCCGCTTCTCGGTGACGTGGCCCGCCTTCACCTCGGCGATGAGCGTCGAGCTGAAGTCCTTGTAGCTGTACGGGACCATCATCATGTCGACGCCCGCGTTGACCGCTGTGTCGACGTGCGAGGCGTAGTCGCCGGGGAGTTGGTCGATGGCGTTCCAGTCGCTGATGACGAAGCCGTCGAAGCCCATCCGGTTCTTGAGGACGCCGTTGATCATGTCGGCGCGGGCGTGCATCTTCACCGGGCCGAGGCCGTCGCCGACGATGTCGAGCGAGGAGTAGGACGGCATGACCGTGCCGATACCCCGGTCGACCGCCGTCTGGTAGGGGGCGAGGTGGATGGCTTCCAGCTGCTGCCGGGTGACCGTGGTGACGCCCTGGTCGGTCGTGTACGTGCCCGTCGTGGAGGAGCCGTACGCGGTGCCGCCGTCGCCGACGAAGTGCTTGGCGGTGGCGAGGACCTTGTCGTCGTCCTTCAACTGCTTGCCGTTCGCGGCGCCTTGGAGACCCTGGATCACCGTCTCCATCGACTGGACCAGTGCCGGGTCCTCACCGAACGACTCGTAGGAACGGCCCCAGCGTTCGTCGCGGGTGACGCAGAGGCAGGGCGCGAAGTCCCACGGGACGCCGGTCGAGCGGACCTCACTGGCCGTCACCGCGCCTGCCTGTTCGGCGAGTTGGGGGTCACGGGTCGCGCCGATGCCGATGTTGTGCGGCATGATCGTGGCGCCGGCCAGGTTGTTGTGGCCGTGCACCGCGTCGACGCCGTAGATCAGCGGGATCTGGAACCGCGTTGCCTGCGTGCGGAGTTGGAACGAGTCGATCATCTTCGCCCAGGCGGCTGCCGTGTTGGGCGTCGGGGTCGAGCCGCCGCCGGAGAGCAGGGAGCCGAGGTCGTAGGAGGCGATGTCGGCGCCCGTGCCGATGCCGCCGCGCTCGGCCTGGGTCATCTGCCCGGCCTTCTCCTCCAGCGACATGCGCTTGACGAGGTCGGCGACGCGCTTCTTGACGGGCAACTTGCTGTCCAGGTACGGCAGTCCGTGTGCGTCGATGACGACCTGCGGGTTCTCGGTCGGGGCCTTGGCGCCGGTGACCGTGAGCTTCAGCGGGATCGTCTCGGCGTTCTCGGCCGACTTGTCCTTGAGCGTGCGGACCTTGACGGTCTGCGTGGCACCGGACGCGGTGCCCGCCGGAAAGGTGAGCGTGCCGGAGACCGGGGTGTAGTCCTTGCCGGAGGTGGCGGTGCCGCCGTCGGACGCGTAGGCGACGGTCACCGGGTCGTCGAGCGGGACGGCGCCTGTGGTGGAGACGGTGACCTTGACCGCGGCCGTACCGCCCTGCTTGACCGGGTAGACGGCCGAGTCGGTGGTGACGGAGGCGCGCAGGGACTGGTCGGCCTTGCCGTACAACTCGACGTCGTCCATGGCGAACTGGCCGTGGATGCCGACCGGGAGGGTGACCGCGTAGCCCCACATCTGGGTGAGGCCGAGGACGTGGTCGATGCCGCCGACGGGCTGGTAGTCCGTGCGGTAGACGAAGTTGGTGAACGGGATCTCGATCTGCTTCCAGCCGGTGAAGTCGTCCGTGAAGGACGTCGTCCACAGCTCGGAGGCCTCGCCGTTCGCGCCGCCGTCCTTGATCTCGAAGTTGGTGGCCTTGCCGGTGTTCTGGCCGTCCCACCAGAAGCGGATGCCCTGGTGGGCGGACCAGTCGTGGCCGGGTTCGGTCGCGGCGTAGTCGTGGCTGAAGCCGCCGTAGCCGCTGATCTCGTACGTCCCGGTGAGAACCTTCGCGCCCTCGGGGGCGTCGGGTCTCGCGGTCAGGGCGAGCTGGGGCGGGTCGTCGGTGTCACCGCCCCAGGTGAAGATGCCCTCGGCGGGCTGGCTCGCGAAGGGCACCTCGCCCTCGAAGCGGTCGACGGGGGTGGGGGCTGGATCGGCGGCGGCGGCCGCCTGGGAGACGGCCGCCGGTGACAGCAGCGCGGCGCACAGGGCGGTGGAAACGAGCAGGGCGGTTCTTGGCATGGACCTTCCCTCGGCTCTGAGGCTCTGGTTCACTCTGGGTTCGCACAGTTCACTCATGACTTAGATCACGCCGTGAGTTAACTAACGGCCCGCAGACCCGTCAAGACGTCTCGTCAGGAAGGGCTAACGCATCCATGTCCAGGAGAACCCCCCGCACGGCCCGGCTGCTGCTCGCCGGACTGCTCTCCGTGGCCGGCTTCACCGCGGCCGTACCCCCCGCGCACGCTGCCGGTGAACAGGTCACGGCCTGGCTCACCACCACCGACGACGCCGCCGGACGCCATGTCACGCGCGGCCTCCAGGCCCAGACTCCGTTCGCCTTCTCGTCCGGGACGGGCGGCAGCGGCGAGAACATCACCGTCGACGAGAACACCCGCTACCAGACGTTCACCGGGGGCGGCGCGTCCTTCACGGACACGGCGGCCTGGCTGATGAACAGCAGCGGCGCGCTGTCGGCGGCGACCCGCAACGCGACCATGACCAAGCTGTTCTCACCGACCGACGGGATCGGGCTGTCGTTCCTGCGCAACCCGATGGGCGCCTCCGACCTGGCCCGGTACGGGTACTCGTACGACGACGTGGCGGCCGGCCAGACCGACCCGAACCTCAACTCCTTCTCGATCGCGCACGACCTGGCCGATGTCGTGCCGCTCACCAAGCAGGCGCTCTCACTGAACCCGTCCCTGACTGTCATGGCCTCGCCATGGACGGCACCGGCGTGGATGAAGGACAGCGGTTCGCTCAACGGGGGCTGGCTGAAGTCCGAGGACTACGGCGCCTACGCCACCTACTTCGTCAAGTACCTCCAGGCGTACAAGGACCAGGGCGTTCCGGTCTCGTACGTGACCGTCCAGAACGAGCCGACGTGTTGCTCCGGCTACCCGTCGATGAGCTGGAACGCGTCCGGGCTCGCCTACTTCACCAAGAGCGAACTGCTCCCGAAGCTCAACACGTCCGGCCTGACCACGAAGGTGCTGGCGCACGACTGGAACTGGGACGTGTACGACTCGTACGCCGCCTCGACGGTGGACGACGCGGCCGTCCGCTCGAACCCCAACTTCGGCGGCATCGCCTGGCACGGCTACGGCGGTGACGTCACCAAGCAGACCACCGTCCACAACCAGTACCCCACCCTCGACGCCTTCGGCACCGAGCACTCCGGCGGCACCTGGATCGCCAACCAGCAGCGCGAGGACATGAACAACATCATTGACTACACCCGGAATTGGGCGAAGTCGGTGACGAAGTGGTCGTTGGCCGTGGACCAGAACATGGGGCCGCACAACGGTGGTTGTGGTACCTGCACTGGGCTCATCACCGTGCACAACGGGGACGGGGCGAGCGGGACCGTCGACTACACCGTCGAGTACTACACGATGGGTCAACTGACCAAGTTCGTACGGCCTGGTGCTCAGCGGATCGCTTCTACGGCGTCCACGAACGTGCCCAACGTGGCGTGGCGCAACCCGGACGGGTCGAAGGCGCTGATCGCGTACAACGACGCGTCCACCGCGAAGACCGTCACCATCAACTGGGGTGGGCAGCACGCGACTTACTCGTTGCCGGGGAAGACGTCGGCGACGTTCACGTGGACGGGGACGCAGGCCGGCGGCGGCAGCCAGACCGGTGCGTTCGTCGGCCTCGCGAGCAAGTGCCTTGATGTGGCCGGGAGTTCGACCACCAACGGCACGGCCGTCCAGCTCTACGACTGCAACTCCTCGACCGCCCAGCAGTGGACCGTGGGCACCGACGGCACGGTCCGCGCGCTCGGCAAGTGCCTTGACGTGACGTCGGCTTCGACGGCGGATGGGGCGAAGGTTCAGTTGTACGACTGCAATGGGACCGCCGCGCAACAGTGGTCGTACAACGCGAGTACCGGTGACGTGGTGAATACGGCGGCCAACAAGTGCCTGGACGTCACGGGCAACACGTCGACGAACGGGACCCGGGCGCAGATCTGGACGTGCACGGGGGCTGCTAACCAGAAGTGGCATCTGCAGTAGGTTTTCGCCCCCGCCGCCCCTACCCGTCCCATCCTTCTGGGGCTCCGCCCCAGGCCCCGCCAGGGGGCTCTGCCCCCTGGACCCCCGCTCCTCAAACGCCGGAGGGGCTGAAGAGCACCGCCGGAGGGGCTGATTTTTAGCCCCTCCGGCGTTTGGCTCCCCTACTCCGCCGGCTCAACTCCCGCGCGCAGCAAGCCGTACGTGTACGCGTCCGCCAGAGCCTGCCAGGACGCGGCGATGACGTTCTCCGCTACGCCTACCGTCGACCACTCCGCCGAGCCGTCGGACGTGGCGATCAGGACGCGGGTCGTGGAGGACGTGCCGTGCTTGCCTTCCAGGATGCGGACCTTGTAGTCGACGAGCTCCAGTTTGGCGAGTTGGGGGTAGATCTTTTCGAGGGCTACGCGGAGGGCGCGGTCGAGGGCGTGGACCGGGCCGTTGCCCTCGGCGGTGGCGACGATGCGCTCGCCCTTGGCGAAGAGTTTGACCGTGGCCTCGTTGGCGTGAGTGCCGTCGGGGCGGTCCTCGACGATCGCGCGCCAGGACTCGACCTCGAAGTAGGAGCGGGCCTTGCCCTCCGCCTCCGCGCGGAGCAACAGCTCGAAGCTCGCGTCTGCCGCCTCGTATGTGTAGCCCTTTAGTTCGCGTTCCTTCACACGCTCCACCACCCGGCCCACCAGCTCGCGGTCGCCGCTGATGTCTACGCCGAGTTCCTTGCCCTTGAGTTCGATCGACGCGCGGCCCGCCATGTCGGAGACCAGCATCCGCATCGTGTTGCCGACCTGCTCGGGGTCGATGTGCTGGTAGAGGTCCGGGTCGACCTTGATCGCGGAGGCGTGCAGGCCCGCCTTGTGGGCGAAGGCCGAGACGCCGACGTAGGGCTGGTGCGTGGACGGGGTGAGGTTCACTACCTCGGCGATCGCGTGCGAGATGCGGGTCATCTCGCGGAGCTTGCCGTCGGGGAGGACCTTCTTGCCGTACTTCAGCTCCAGGGCGGCGACCACCGGGAAGAGGTTGGCGTTGCCTACGCGCTCGCCGTAGCCGTTCGCCGTGCACTGGACGTGGGTCGCGCCCGCGTCGACGGCGGCGAGGGTGTTGGCGACCGCGCAGCCCGTGTCGTCCTGGGTGTGGATGCCGAGCCGGGCGCCGGTGTCGGCGAGGACCGTGGAGACGACCGCCTGGATCTGCGCCGGGAGCATCCCGCCGTTGGTGTCGCACAGGATGACGACGGACGCGCCGGCCTCGGCGGCGGACCGTACGACCGCCTTCGCGTACTCGGGGTTCGCGCGGTAGCCGTCGAAGAAGTGCTCGCAGTCGACGAAGACGCGGCGGCCCTGGGCGACCAGGTGGGAGACCGTGTCGCGGACCATCGCCAGGTTCTCGTCGAGGGTGGTGCGCAGGGCCAGCTCGACATGCCGGTCGTGGGACTTCGCGACCAAGGTGATGACGTCCGCGCCGGAGTCCAGGAGCGCCTTGACCTGCGGGTCCTCGGCCGCCTTGGCGCCCGCTCGCCGGGTGGCGCCGAACGCGACCAGCTGGGCGTGCTTGAAGTCGATCTCCTGCCGGGCGCGGGCGAAGAACTCGGTGTCCCGCGGGTTGGCGCCGGGCCAGCCGCCCTCGATGAAGCCGACGCCGAAGTCGTCCAGGTGCCGTGCGATGGCCAGCTTGTCCGCGACGGTGAGGTTGATGCCCTCCCGCTGCGCGCCGTCACGCAGGGTCGTGTCGAAGACGTGGAACGAATCGTCGAGTTCGCTGGTTTCCGTCATGGTGTCTGGCTCCTGAGGATCTGAATCTCGGTCTGTACCGGAATGACCGGCTCCACCGTCCCTCAATGATCCCTCGCACTGCTTTCCCGGCTGCGGGTGGGCCAGAAAAGCGAAAAACCCCTCGCGGGTGCGAGAGGTCTGCGCGCGGGTCGAGTGACGACGGTGGCCGCCCGTACCTGGTCGTACGAGGCGGTCACTGCGGACCGGCGCGCCTGCTGCCAATAATCGTGGCGAACGAGAACACGGACGCAGTCTGGCACACCCGCGCCCGTGCTCACCGTCCGTCTCATGATGCGAACAGTCGGTTGATCAACTCGCCTGGCGGATGAAGACGTCCGAGACCCCGTTGGTGTCGCCCGCCACCAGGTCGGACGACGCGGACTCGAAGGCGACGACCGTCCCGTCGTCGTTGACGGACGGGTGCAGCGCCGGGAGGTCGCTACGGCCGCCCCAGCGGTCGGCGCTCATCAACTGCCGCTTGCCGGTGGACAGTTCGAGCAGGTACACGGAGCCCCCCGAGGTGTACGCGACCCGCGCTCCGTCCCCGGAGAGCGAGGGCTCAGCGGCCTTGGTGACCCGGGTCGTGGTCCGGGTGTCGAGGTCACGGACGTAGACGTCCCGGCCGTGCTGGAAGGCGACCTTGCGCCCGTCGTCGCTGAGGGAAGGCGCCGATGCCTTGTCGGCGGCCTTCTCCAGGGTGCCGGTGTCCAGGTCGCGGACGTGGACGGCGCCACCCTGCTCGAAGGCGATGTACCGGCCGTTGTAGCTGATGGACGGGTTGGTCGCCGCCTTGCCCGTGGGGGCGCTGACCACGTCGGTGGCGCCGCCGTTGAACGTGAAGCGGTAGATCCGGGGCTGGGGTGCGGGGTCGGTGGTGGTGGCGGGCAGGGTCGCGGCGTAGGTGATCCACCGGCAGCCGGGTTCCATCGCGGGCTGCCCCATCCAGGTGAAGCGGACGCCCTGGTAGGAGGCGAGGCCGGTCAGCTTGCCGACCGAGCGGTTGCGGATGAAGACCTCCGGGGCGCCGTCGGTCGCGTGCGGCGCGACATAGCCGACCATGCGTCCGCTGGTGCAGGGCGTGCCTTCGGACGAGGGTTTCTGGGTGGCGTCGTTGACCTGGGAGATGCCTCCGGGTGCGTTGACGAAGACGCCGCCGTCCGACGTGAAGGAGAGGTTGCGGTCGTCCGCGATCACCGGGTCGTGGGATGCGGCGGTGCGCTGCTGCCCGTCCCGCGTGAGGCTGATCCGTTCGGTGACGTACGGGATCGGGGCCGGGTGCGTGGCGAGCTTCCCCGTGTAGACGAACACGTCCGACTCGCCGTTGGTGTCGTCCGGCACCAGGTAGGACGCCGCCGAACCGAACGTCACCGTACGGCCGTTGGCGGTCAGCGCGTCCGGGCCGGTCTGGCTGTTCCACGGGAGGGCGGCGCCCTTCCGCCCGGTCCGCAGGTCACGCACCCGGGTTCCGTCCTCGCCCGAGACCACGGCGTACCGGCCGTCCGCCGTGACCGACTCCGGACGCCCCTCGGCCACGCGCCGGGACTTCCCCGTGCGCAGGTCGTGGACGTACAGGCCGCCCTCGGCGTCGAGGAGGACGCGGCGGCCGTCCGCCGTGACGCGGACCAGGTAGGCGGCGCCGAGGCCCGTGTCGACCTGGGTCCGCTCGCCCGTCGCGCGGTCCTTGACGTAGACGTCGGCCGGGTCGTCCTCGGAGCCGGTGCGAATGCCGTACGCGACCCGCTTGCCGTCGCCGCTCACCGAGGCCCCGTTCTTGTCGCCCTCCTCGGCCGGTGAGACGAGTTCGTCGGCGCCGGTGGCCGTGTCGCGGACGTAGAGGAGCCGGGTGGCGTCCGGGCCGTTGCGGTTGCCGAGGGTGTACGCGACGTGTGCGCCGTCCGGGCTGAGCGACTCCACGCGGCCCAACTCGTTCGATCCGGGCGGGTTTTCGGGCCACAGCTTCGTCGAACTGCCGGTGGCTCGGTCGTAGAGGTACGGGGCCGTGAAACGGGTGCCGGCGGAGTACGCGACCCGGCTCCCGTCCGCGCTCAACACCGGTGCGCTGTACGCGTATCCGGGACCGAGGTCGATCGCGGTCACCCCGCCGGTGGCCAGGTTCTTCACCCGCAGGCACGAGAAGGAGCGTGCGCAGCCGAAGCTCGGCGCGGTCGACGTGAACGCCACGGACCGGCCGTCGGCGCTGATCGCGGCCTCGGCGGACGACCCGTCGGCCTGGCCGCCGTCGGCCGCGGTGCTGACCCGTTCCGCACCGGGCGGCCGGTGCGGTGCCGCGCCGGCCGGGACGGCGGCGGCACCCAGCGCGAGGAGCAGCGCGGCGCCCAAGGACATGGTGGAGGTACGTCTGGACATCAACATGGCTTCCCCCGAAACCTCGTCGTCCCCCGGTCCCTCACCGGGGACTCACAGGGATGCAAACGCACCGGGTTCGAGGGGGTCAATCGGTCGCATTGCGTACAACCGGGACGGAAGTTCACGCGTCCGCGAGGAGCCCCTCGTCCAGGAACTCCCTTACGTGGCCGAGAACTTGCGCCCGGTCCGTGCCCCGCAGCCCGATCGCCACATGGATGGAGAAACCGTCGAGGAGAGCGCGCAGCCGGGCCGCGAACCGGTCCGGGTCGACGGCCCGGAACTCGCCCCGTGAGACGCCCTCCGCGATCAGTGCGACCAGGTCGCGGTGCCAGACGCCCTCGATGGCGGCCTGCCGGTCGCGGGCGTCGTCATCGGCGTTCTGCGAGCGGTTCCAGACCTCCAGCCACAGCGTCCAGTGCGGGTCGCGGTGGCCTTCGGGGACGTACAGGTCGACGTACGCGTCGACGCGCTCGCGGACCGTGGCTCCCGTGCGGGTGAGCAGGCGGCCGCGCTCGGCGCCCAGCCTGCCCTCGCTCCACTCCAGTGCCTGGAGCAGGAGTTCGTCCTTGGAGTGGAAGTAGTAGAGGAGATGGCCGCTGCTCATGCCGACCTCGCGGCCGAGCGCCGCCATGGTGAGCCGCTCCAGGCCACGTTCGGCGATCATGCCCATGGCCGCGGCGAGGACGTCCTCGCGCGGCGGCGCGTTCTTCCGCGCACCGGCCATCGCCCGTCTCCCTCCGTGGATCTTCAGATCTTCGGCTGCTGCTGGGTGATGCAGTGGATGCCTCCACCGCCCGCGAAGATCGTACGGGCGTCCACCAGCGTGACCGTCCGCTCGGGGAAGAGACGGCGGAAGATGCCGGCCGCGACCTCGTCGCCCGGGTCGTCGAAGGCGCAGAGCACGACCCCGCCGTTGCAGAGGTAGTGGTTGATGTAGGAGTAGTCGACCCAGTCGCCGTCCTCGTCTTGGAGGACGGTCGGCGCCGGAACCTCCACGACCTCCAGGCGCCGGCCCTTCGCGTCGGTCTCGGCGCGGAGGAGGGCGAGGTACTCCTGCGAGCGGGCGTGGTCCGGGTGGGCCGGGTCGCGCTGGCTGTGGACCAGGACGGTGCCGGGCCCGGCGAAGGCCGCGACGATGTCGACGTGGCCCTGGGTGCCGTAGACGCCGTAGTCGCCGGTGAGGCCGTGCGGGAGCCAGATCGCCTTTGTGGTGCCCAACCTGGCGTGGATCTCCGCCTCGACCTGCTCGCGCGTCCAGCCGGGGTTGCGGCCGGCGCCGAGCTGGACCGTCTCCGTGAGCAGCACCGTGCCCTCGCCGTCGACGTGGATCGCGCCGCCCTCGTTGACGAGCGTGCTGCTGAGTGCGGGAACTCCGGCCAGGTCGGCGACATGGCGGGCGATCTTGGAGTCGTGCTCCCAGCGGGCCCAGTCCTGGGCGCCCCAGCCGTTGAACGTCCAGTCCACGGCGGCCAGTTCACGGCCGTCGGTGACGAACGTGGGGCCGATGTCCCGCATCCACGCGTCGTCCAGCTCACGCTCGACCAGGTCGACCTCCGGGCCGAGCAGCTCGCGCGCGGACTCGCCCTGACCCGGCCCGTGCACCATCGTCACCGGTTCGAAGCGGCGCACGGCACGGGCCACGGACGCCCAGGCGGCGCGGGCCTCCGTCAGTTCCTCGGCAGTGCTGAAGGTCGGGTTGGGCCCGGGCCAGGCCATCCAGGTGCGCTCGTGCGGGGCCCACTCGGGCGGCATGCGATAGGTCATGAGGAACTCCGGGGGGCCTAGAGGAAGTAGAGGCGGTTGAGGGCGACCGACCCGGCGGGCTCCGAGCGGATCGGTTCGCCGTCCAGGGTGACCAGGCCGGTCCGCTGGTCCACATCGACCGCTCCGGTACGGGAGTTGAGCCGCAGGTCGGCGGGCCCGATACCCCGCGTGCCGCCAACTGCCACGCGCCGGCGCCGAGTTGGCATCGAGTCGTTGCCCTGGTCCAGGGCGGCCTGGGCCACGAAGGCCACGGAGATGTCGGCGGGCGTCGAGCCGTGCGCGCCGAACTGCGGTCCCAGGACGAGGGGTTCGCAGGTGTCGGTCGCCGCGTTGGGGTCGCCGACCACGCCGTACGCCGGGAACCCGGACTTCAGCACGAGCTGCGGCTTCGCGCCGAAGTACTCCGGCCGCCACAGCACGATGTCCGCGAGCTTGCCGACCTCGATGGAGCCGACCTCGTGGGAAAGTCCGTGCGCGATCGCGGGGTTGATGGTCAGCTTGGCGATGTAGCGCAGGACGCGTTCGTTGTCGTGGTCCGTCTCCGGAAAACCGCCGAGCGCGCCGAACTCGGCCTTCATCTTCCCGGCCATCGCGAACGTACGGCGCACGGTCTCACCGGCCCGGCCCATGCCCTGCGCGTCGGACGAGGTGATGCCGATCGCGCCCAGGTCGTGCAGCACGTCCTCGGCGCCCATCGTCCCGGCGCGGATACGGTCGCGGGCCATCGCGGCGTCGCCGGGCAGGTCGGTCTTCAGGTCGTGGACGGAGACGATCATGCCGTAGTGCTCGGCGACCGCGTCCCTGCCGAAGGGCAGGGTGGGATTGGTGGAGGAGCCGATGACGTTCGCGACTCCGGCCATTTTCAGGACGTTCGGCACGTGTCCGCCGCCGCAGCCCTCGATGTGGAAGGCGTGGATCGTCCGGCCCTCCAGGACGCGCAGGGTGTCCTCGACGGACAGGCACTCGTTCAACCCGTCGCTGTGCAGGGCGACTTGGACGTCGTGCTCCTCGGCGACCCGCAACGCGGTGTCCAGCGCGCGGGTGTGGGCGCCCATGTCCTCGTGCACCTTGAAGCCGGACGCGCCCCCCTCGGCGAGAGCCTCCATCAGCGGAGCCGCGTCGGACGACGAACCCCGGCCCAGGAAGCCGATGTTGACCGGCCAGGCGTCGAAGGCGTTGAACGCGTGGCGCAGCACCCAGGGCGAATTGACGCCGACACCCCACACCGGGCCGAACTCCTGCCCGATGATCGTCGTCACCCCGGACGCCAGCGAGGCCTCCATGATGCGCGGCGAGAGGAGGTGCACATGGGTGTCGACCGCGCCCGCGGTGGCGATGAGCCCCTCGCCCGACACGATGGAGGTACCGGTGCCGACGACGACGTCCACGCCGTCGAGGGTGTCGGGATTGCCGGCCCGCCCGATCGAGCAGATCCGCCCTTCGCGGATACCGACGGACACCTTTCGGATGCCCTGCACGGCGTCGATCACGACCACATTGCTGATCACGACATCACAGGTGTCGCGCACGGCGGCGGCCTTGAGGTGCAGTCCGTCGCGGGCCGTCTTGCCGAACCCGGCGAGGAACTCGTCGCCGTAGCGCTGCGAGTCGGACTCCACGCGGATCGTCAGCCCCGAGTCGCCGAGGCGGACGCGGTCGCCGGCGCGGGGACCGTGGGTGGCGGCGTACTCGTACGGGTTCACAGCTCAACTCCGAGGTAACCGCAGGCAGTTGCCCGGCGCAGGGCCTCTTCCTTCGCGCCCGGCGCGTCCAGCGGTCCGTCGACGAGGCCCGCGAAACCGATCGCGATGCGCTCGCCGCCGATGGGTAGCAGGCCGACCTCAGCGGTCTCGCCCGGGCCGAAGCGGACGGAGGATCCGGCGGGTACGGCGAGCCGCATGCCGTAGGCCTCGGCGCGGGGGAAGTCGAGGCGCGGGTTGGCCTCGAAGAAGTGGAAGTGGGAGGTCACGGAGACGGGGACGGTCGCGGTGTTGGTGACCGTGACGCGGACGACGGCCTCGGGTTCGGCGTGCGGCGGACCCGGGAGCAGGGCGCCCGGGGCGTCCCCGGCCAGCCCCCCGCCGATCGGGTCCGAGACCACCGCGAGCCGCGAACCGTCGTCGAAGACGGCCTCGACGTGCACCTCGGTGACGACGTCGGCGACGCCCGGGAGAACGTCGTCGGGACCGAGGACGGACCGCGCGCGCTCGATCGCGAAGGCAAGCCGGGCACCGTCACGGGCTGCCTCGCACACCGTGTCCGCGATGAGCGCGGTGGCCTCCGGCACGTTGAGTCTCAGGCCGCGCGCCTTGCGGGCGCGGGCCAGTTCGGCGGCCGAGAACAGCAGCAGCCGGTCGCGTTCCGTGGGGGTGAGCCTCATCCCGTATCCCTTCTTTAGAGCATCACTCTAAACGGTAAAAGCCATATGCGGAATGCTTGACGCGCCACCGTCGCTCGGTTCACATTGAACGTCACTCTAAGAAAGAGGTGGCCCATCATGCCGATAGAACAGCGCGGCGTCGACACCGTCCCGGACGCGGAACGCACCAGCGGCCCGCGTGACCTCGTGTCGATCCTGCTCGGCTCCAACCTCTGCCTCGGCGTGATCATCTTCGGCTGGCTGCCGCCGTCGTTCGGGCTGGGCTGGTGGGCCTCGGTCTCCTCGATCGTGGCGGGCACGGTGGTCGGCACGCTGTTCACGGCCCCGCTGGCGCTGGTCTCGCTGCGCACCGCGACCAACCTGTCGACGTCGTCCGGTGCTCAGTTCGGGGTGCGGGGCCGGCTGGTCGGATCGGTGGTCGGCCTCCTCCTCGCCCTCGGCTACACCGCGCTGACCGTGTGGATCGGCGGCGATGTGATGGTGGGTGTGCTGGGGCGGCTGTTCGGGCTGCCGTCGGACGGGGCCTCGTACGCCGTCGTGTACGCGCTGCTCGCGGCGGCGACCGTGGCGGGCGCGGTGTACGGCTACCGGGTGCTGCTGGCCATGTCCCGCGTGCTGTCCGTCGGCATGACGGCGCTGCTGGTCCTCGGCGTGATCGCGTACGCCCCGCGCTTCACGACCGGCGCGCTGCCGGAGGCGGGGGGCTATCTGCTGGGCGGGTTCTGGCCGACGTGGTGTCTGGCGACGGTGGCGGCGGGACTGTCCGGGCCGATCGCGTTCATCACCCTGCTCGGCGACTACACGCGCTACATCTCCCCGGGCCGCCACACCTCACGCCGGGTCCTGCACGCGACCTGGCTCGGCCTGATCGCCGGTCTCCTCGTGCCCCAACTCTTCGGCACGTTCACGGCGTTCGGGGCACGGGCGGCCCTCGACTACGCGGGCCCGCTGGTGTCGGCGTCGCCCACCTGGTACCTGGTCCCGCTGCTGCTCGCCGCCTCTGCGGGCTCGGTCGGCAACGCCGGGCTGATGCTCTACTCCATGGGCCTCGACCTGGACGCGATCCTGCCCCGCGCGTCCCGGGCCCGGGCCACGTGCGCGGTCGCGGTCGTCGCCATGGTCTGCGTCTTCGTCGGCCACTACGCCTGGAACGCCCAGTCCGCGATGACGTCCTTCGTGCTGTTGTTGACGGCGATCGGCACGCCGTGGGCTGTCATCACGCTCATCGGTTTCGTGCGGTGCGGCGGGATGTACGACGCGGACGCCCTCCAGGTCTTCAACCGCCGCTCCCTGGGCGGGATTTACTGGTTCCGGGCGGGCTGGAACGTCCCGGCGGTGATCTCCTGGGC
>NZ_JBXVPZ010000156.1:0-20165 GCF_057961495.1 Streptomyces sp. P5F9
TTCCTGTACGTCAGCCTGTACGTCACCGGTGGTGCCCGTGGACGGGTCGGCGGCGTGGGGGGAGTCGGCGTCGGGCGTGGCCGGGGCAGCCGGTGTGGTGTCGACGCTGCTCGACTCGTCGTCCGTGTCACCGGCCACATCACCGGCCACGTCATCCGCCGGGGCGTCGGCCGCGTCGGCGGCGTGGTCCGTGTCGGGGGCTGCCGTAGCGGCGGAAGCGTCGTCGGTGCTCTCGCCGTCGGTGGAGTTCGCGGATTCCGTGGAGTCCCCGGTCTCTGTGTCGGCGACCGCGCCGTCCTCGTCCTGAGTGCTCACCTCGGCGGCGTCCGTGCCCTCGGTGTCAGCGTTCTCCGGCACCTCGCCCTCGAACTCCGGCTCCCCGGAACCCGATTCCGCGTCACCGGCGCCTTCGACGGAACCCTCGGCGGCAGGCGCCGGGGTCTCCGCGTCGGCCTGCTCAGGGCCGGCCTGTGCCGACGCGGCGTCCGCCCCGACACCACCCCGCTCCGCGATCTCCCGCTTCAGCGAGGCGGCAGAGATCCGCATCGTCGCCCCGCTCGCGAGGTCACCGTTCTCGGGCTCCTCCTCGGGGGCCGCGGGCGGCGGAACCGGCGCGGGCGCCCAGCCGGCCTGGAAACCGGAGTTGTCCGGCGGTGCCGGCACCGGGAACGCGAGGCCGACCGGAGGCGCCGGAGGCGGGGGAGGCATCGGCGTACCGCTCGCCGGAGTCGGCGGTGGTGAGGCCTGCGCGGACGCGCCCGACGCGCCGGACGAGTTCTGCGTGTACCAGGCCGGCGGCGCGTAGTCGATCGTGAACTCGCCCGTCATCTCGATGGCGGACTCGTCGTCGGGCTGGTCATCGCCGGGCGTGGCCCAGCCCCCGCGGATCCCGTCCCGATCGCTGCTCACAATTCCTCCTGGTGTGGTCGAGCACCCTCATGTCGTGCCGGGGCGACCGCTCGTGTCGTACGGGCCCGGTCCGCCGAAAGCGTCGGGAACGGTCGGTCGGCGGCCCGAATCGATCGGATCCGCCCGGCCCGTCCCCCGAAGCGCTGTCGGCCCGGCCGCGGGCCCTGACGCGGCGCCCGGTCCCAGCCTAATCACCACAAGCAACCTCACGGCAGGCCCGCCCACCTCTCCGCGCCTGTCCAACGCGCCACATGACGCCCTGAACCGGCACACGTGCCCACCAACTCCTCGCGCAAAACGGGTGATAGCGGCGCGCATCCTCTACGAAAGAGAGGGCGAAAGGGGCCCAATCATTCAATGTCGGTCAGTGGTCCGCCGGTTCAGTCCATCCGGCGTGGTGTACCCAACAATCCGATCTCGGCGTCCGTGGGCTGTGTCATCACATACTGCCGGTCGCGGTCGCCGCACCAGAGCGTGACGCCGTCCGGGAGCGTGGGCAGGGAGTCGACGTCGGCCCGGGGGAGCGCCATGGCGCGGCCCAGCTCCGCCGACTCGTCCGGCGAGATCCGCTGCACCCCGACGAGCCGGGCCTGTCGTATGAGCCGGGGTGCGACGGGACTGAGATACGGCAGCAGGGTCAGCACCGACTGCCAGGGCCCGGACACGACCCGCCCGCGCGGCGGACGCATGCCGCAGTCCCGCACCACGAGCACGGGTGTGCCCGCCGAGGCACCCTGTGGCTGGACGCGTCCCACGTCGTACACCGCCAGGCCGTTCTGTCCGCCGCCCATGGCGTGGACCATCTGCATCCAGGCCTGCGGGCGGCCGGTCTCCACGGCGACGCGCGCCCCGGTCGCCGCCGCTCTGAGGGCGATGACCTGCGCGGTCCACAGGCCGCCGATGAGGACGACGTCGTACGGAGTGGGCCGGTTGAGGCCCAGCACCGCGGGCTGTCCCTCGGCGTCGACGCCGATCACGACGCCGTCGTCCCCGATGGGCAGCGCGAGCGCGTCCACCTGCTCGGGGGAGAGCACATGCCGTCCGTGCCGCGGACCGATCAGGCCGAGGCCGCTGCGCAGCATCTCCACCGCGGTCATCGGGCACCTCCGAGGGGCAGCGTGGCGAGCACACCAGGGAGTTGCTCGCGGTCGAGGCGGGCCAGCGCCAGGCCCGTGTGCCGTGCCGCGCCCTCCAACGCGCGCCGCGCCGCGACCAGTTCGTCGTCGCTGCGGCCCGTCACCCGCAGGTGTCCGCACATCGACACCTCCTGGCGCTCCCCGCGCGCGAGCGTGAGGCTGAACGTCGTGGCGAGCGCCGGTGTGGCCGTGAGCAGGGCGATCAGCTGCGGCAACGACGGGCCGCGGCCGCCCAGTTGGGGCCAGCGGCGGATCCAGTACGTCGTGTGTCTGCGGTTGTCGCAGCGCCAGCTCCGGCTGGACTCCTCGGTCCGGCGCTCCCGCGTCTCGGTCCGTCCGGCCTCCGCCGTCACCAGGGGGTTCGCGCAGGCGGAGGTGGCGAGGGCCGCGGTCAGCTCCTCCTCGTTCAGGATCGTCGTGCGGAAACCGGCACCGGTGAGGCGGCTCGCGAGATGGTCGGCCACGCGCACGACGCACTTCTGCGCTCCGGTGAGCCCTCCGCCCCGGGCGGCCACGGCCTCCAGGCACTGCTCGGGGTCGAGCTTCAGCGCGATCCAGGTGATGCGCACCGCCGGGGCGCCGGTCTGCTCCTGCAGCGGCGCGTAGTTCGTGACGGCCACGGAGTGCTGGGGCAGGTGGAGGGCGGGCGCGGGCTGGGTGTGCAGCACGAGCTGCGCCGACTCCAGCCGGATGCCGTCCACTTCGAGCGCGTCCCGCACCAGCGCGAGCGGCAGCGGATGCCGGCTGCGGTCGGCCCGCAGCGCGGTGACATCGGCCTCGACCTGCACGACGGCGGTCACGAAGGTGCCGTCCCCGATCAGCCCGATCGGGCGCCGGTCCCGGCCGCCGTACGAGTACGTCCTCAGGGTGGGGTCGCACTCCACGGCCGGTGCGAGACCGGGCTCGGTGCCCGGCGGTGTCTCCGTGGTGGCGGCGCTCTTCCGGCGTGCCTTCAACGCCCGCGCGGTACCCAGCCATTCGGGCAGGGAGCGGCCGCGCCGGCGGACGAAGGCGAGCAGCACGAGCGCCACGGCGACGATGCCCGCCGGTACCAGCGCCATGGGGTCGATCGCCCAGCCGACGAGGAGGACGGCCGCCGCGATCTCCAGCAGGACGAGCCGTTGCAACCGGAATGCCCCGCCCTGTCCACGGCGCGTCCTGAGATGAAGTCCGCCCGGCCCCTGGGACGGTGTGCCCGCCGCGGACGGCGGCTGCGCGGAACCCGGCCCGAGCGTCCCGGAGCCCCTCGTCCGCGACCGGTCACGAGACCGCGTCCGCGTTCCGGAAGCCATCACTCCATCCCCCCGTATTACTCACAACTCACCGCTATTTCAGCACCACATAGGGCCCCTGAAGGTCCAGGTACCCTACCCGCTCCCCACGTCCCCGCGGATACCAGGCATAGTAGGTGCCCGGTCTGACATCGATGGGCGGGGGACGGCGAACCCCCGGGCGCTGCCCAGGCGGAACACGGGGAGAGACAGACACAGATGGCATCTCGGCGGGACCAGCTCAACGCCTACACCTTCGCGAAGCGCCGCATGCTGGCGTCCTTCGTGCAGTCCTCCCCGGACGGTTCGGAGGAGGGGGCACCGCGACCGCTGCGCGGAGTGGTGCCCGGCGTCATCGTGGGCGTGGTCGTCATGGCGGTCTTCGGCGCCTGGGGCATGTTCAAACCGACGGCGCCGCAGGGCTGGGACACTCCCAAGTCGAAGGTGATCATCGCCAGCAAGTCGACCACCCGCTACGTCGTCCTGAAGACCGACGGCAAGGCCCAGCTGCACCCCGTCCTCAACATGGCGTCCGCGAAGCTGCTCCTCAACCCCGGCCAGGGCGAGGTCGTCACCGTCGACGAGTCGGTCCTCGACGGTGGCAAGATCCCGCACGGCGTCACCGTGGGCATCCCGTACGCCCCCGACCGACTTCCCTCGGCGAGCGAGGCGGGTGCCGAGAAACGCTGGGCGGTCTGTGAGCGCCCGAGCGCGGGCGGCGGTTCCATCCAGAAGGCGGCGCTGGTCCTCGCCAAGCGCGACATGAAGAAGACCGAGGGCAAGCAGCGGTTGCGCGGCGGGGAGCTCCTCTACGTCGTGGATCCGGACAAGAACCGCTACGTGGTGGACGCGAGCGGCACGGCGTACCCCGTGGACAAGGGCGACGAGCTGCTGCTGCGCGCCGTAGTCGGCACCGGCCGCGTGCCCGAGCGCGTCTCCCAGGAGTGGCTGGCCACCCTGCACCAGGGCGACCCGATCGCGTTCCCGAGCATCGGCGCCACACCCGGTACGGCCGCCGGCGCCCCGGGCGAGCTGGACGCGTCGGCCAACAAGGTGGGCATGGTGCTCACCGCGTCCGACGCCAGCGGTGAGCACTATTACGTAGTGCTTCCCGGCAAGGTCGCGCAGGTCTCCGCCTTCGTCGCCCAACTCCTGCTGTCCAGCAAGGACTTGGCCCCCCTCGGCCAGGCCGGTCACGCCACCGGGGTGAGCGCGGGCGAGATCACCCCGGAGGGGACCTTCGGCGCCGAGAACCGCTGGCCCACCAAGGAACCGAAGGCCGTCAACGATGCCTCGGACGCGTCCGGCAGCCGCAGCACGATCTGCAACGTCCTGGAGAAGGTCGGCGCCAAGGGCGCCACCACCCTGACGACCTGGGCGGGCACCGACTTCCCCGCCCCGCTCCCCACCGACTCCACCAGCGCCTACGTGACGCCCGGCTCCGGGCAGCTCTTCCGCCAGTTCCAGGGCGAGGAGACCAAGGCCGGCCCCGTCTTCCTGGTCACCGACACAGGGCTGCGTTACGTCCTGCAGTCCAACGCCGACAGCGCCACGAACGACGCGGGCATCGGTACGACGGCCAAGGAACGCCAGCAGGAGCAGCAGGAGGCCGAGCAGGCCCAGATCCGCCTCGGCTACGCCGACGTCGACCCGGCGCCGATCCCCGCCTCCTGGTCCGAGTTCCTGCCCACGGGCCCCCGCCTGTCGACAGCGGCGGCACGTCAACCGCAGGGTTCGTAAGGAGAGTCGGACATGCCGTATACGACTTCCCCTCGCCCCCTCCGCGCTACGGCGGCCCTGGCTGCTGTAGCCGCG
This sequence comes from Streptomyces sp. P5F9, assembly GCF_057961495.1. NCBI lineage: Bacteria > Bacillati > Actinomycetota > Actinomycetes > Kitasatosporales > Streptomycetaceae > Streptomyces > Streptomyces sp. P5F9. The sequence continues at coordinate 5,132 of NZ_JBXVPZ010000156.1, forward strand.
ACCCTGGCTGTGTCCACCGTCGTGCTCGCGCCCCCCGCGGCGGCGGACGACAGCTTCTCGGACCAGTGCACGTTCCCCAACAAGGAGTACCCGGGCCGCCCTTGGGCCCTGCAGCGCGTCCTCCTCGACGAGCTGTGGAGCCAGTCCAAGGGCAAAGGCGTACGGGTGGCGGTGATCGATACCGGCGTGGACGTGAAGAACCCCCAGCTCACCCATGCGGTGGACGTGAAGAGCGGCCGTAACCTCATGCCCAGGAACCTCAAGGACAGCAACGGCGACAAGATCGCGCGGGGCAGCGAGAACGGCACGACCGACACCGTGGGACACGGCACGAAGGTCGCCGGCATCATCGCCGCCCGCCCGGCCGGCGGCACCGGTTTCGTGGGCCTGGCCCCGGAGGCGACCATCATCCCGATCCAGCAGAACGACGCGGACGGCCATGGCACGGCGCAGACGCTCGCGGCGGCGGTCACCTACGCGATCCAGGCCAAGGCCGACGTCATCAACATCTCGCAGGACACGTCGAACGCGGTGAAGCCCGATCCCTCCTTGGAGGCGGCGATCGACTCGGCACTGTCGAAGAAGATCGTGGTGGTGGCGTCGGCGGGCAACGACGGCCAGGGCGGCAACGTCAAGAAGACGTACCCGGCGTCCTTCCCGGGCGTCCTCGCCGTCGCGGCCTCCGACCGCAACAACGAACGCGCGTCCTTCTCCCAGTCCGGCGACTTCGTCGGCGTCGCGGCACCCGGCGTCGACATGATCTCCACCGTCCCCAAGGGCGGTCACTGCTCCGACAACGGTACGAGTTTCTCGGCGCCGTACGTCGCCGGCGTCGCCGCGCTGATCAAGGCGAAGCATCCGGACTGGACCGCCCGCGAGGTCGTCGCCCAGATCGAGCAAACGGCCGAGCGCACCATCGCCGGCCACGACCGCCTCGTCGGCTGGGGCGTCGTCGACCCGGTCCGCGCGCTCACCGAGGACGACCACCCGATCGAGTCCCCCGACCCCCAGGACGGCCTCACCAAGGCCCAGGCCCCGTCCCCCGCGAAGCTCCAACTCGGCGAGACCGCCGACGAACACGACGCCCGCCTCGCGACGTACGTCGCCCTGGGCGCGGCCGTCCTGGTGGCGGGACTCGGCGGTACGGCGGTGGCGACGCGGGACGCGCGGAAACGGGCGCGGCGGGTCGCGGGGCTGGACTGACGTCCGGCGGACCCAGCGCCACGGGTGGCGCCGCGACACCCGCCTTCTGTCTGTCAAGAGGCCGCGACCTGCGAAGGAGCAGGCCCACGGCGGGAGTTGACGGAACCGGACGACGCCATTCGCAATGGCCACGCAGCAACGACGGCTCCGCGTCACCCCTCCGCCCGCCACGACGCTCACTCACGTGTGTGCGGCTACGGCGACTGAGTAGCCGTACTCAGGACGCTGGCCCGCAGGTCACATAGCGTCAGAGGGCGGCAGTTGCCCAGGTGGGCGGGAGAGCGCGCCGTGAAGGAGCGGTGAAGCTTGGCCGAGTGGTAGCACACCTGTCGCATAAGGCAGTTGGGACTGTCACAGGAAGCGACTAGAGTGATTGCGTTGCGGAGAGGAACGCTCACGGGGTGCGGTCGCCCGGGGGCGGGCGACGAAAAACGGGGAGGGGAAGGCATCATGCTTCCTGCTGACGGTGGAGGGGGCTTCAGGGCAAGCCTGGAAGCGCTCGGAACGTTCAAGAAGCGTGTGGACGGGGTGCTTTCGAACTTCGAGAGCTCACCGGGCAGCGCGCACAAGGTCGGGGCGCACGAGCTCACCCAGGCTTCCTTCGGCGGTGCCGGCAGTTTCGGCGAGGCCAAGGGTCTGCACGCACAGTACGAGCGCGTCCACGAGCGTCTCACCGCGCTCTCCAAGAACCTAGGCCTCCAGATCGAGGCGCTCCAGATCGCTGTGAGCGCCGCGCACAACAACTTCCACAACGTCGACGAGGACCAGCGGCGCCGCTTCTGGGAGATCCAGACGCAGCTCAGTCGTGAGCACGCCGAGGCGCTGCAGGAGCAGCAGGCCGCGGAGGCGGCGAAGAACGGCAAGCCCGAGCAGGGGCGTTCCGACGACAAGCAGTCCAAGGCCGGGTACTGATGGGTGACGAGCAGAAGCAGCCGAATCCGCACCAGGCGGAACTGACGCAGGTGGCCCAGCAGGTCGGTGTCATCGATGCTGCCAACATCGCGTCGAATGCGATGAACGGCATTTTCGGTGGCCATGTTCGTTTCTTCGGCAAGACCGACTTTGAGAACCACCGCCTCAACGACATGATCGACATGGTCGAGTCCGCGAGTCCGGAGCACCTGGAGACCGCGGGCAAGGCCCTCTGGGACGCCCGCGATGCCATCAGTGACGCGGCCGAAGAGCTCGGCGGCCATATCGGCAACGTCGACTGGGAGGGCGACTCCGGTCAGGCTTTCCGTGACTGGGGCAACGACCTCGTCACCTACGCCGTCAACCTCGCGTCCTTCGCGGACGTCGCCGGCACCCAGATCTCGGCCGCCGCCATGGGGCTGGCCTCCGTCCGTAGCGCCATGCCACCGCGCGACACTCGGCTCGACTCCACCCAGATGCCCGCGGACATTCCGATGCCTGCGCGCGTCGCAGGCAACAAGCAGTACGCCGCTGCGGTCAATGTCGAGAAGGACCGCCAAGAGGCGATCAACCAGATGAATCGGTTGTCGTCCTTCTATTCGGTGTCGGAGGAGACGTTGGCGGCGCAGGAACCGCCGACGTTTTTGAAGGCTATGCCGGATGTGGGGGTGCCCAAGCCGCAGCCGACGTCCAAGGATCCGTGGCTTGACCCCGGCAAAACGCACGAAAGCCAGAGCCTTGGCGCTACTCAGGATCTGACGACTCGCCATCACGCTTCGAGCGTGGTGACTGACCATCCGACTTCGGTCGACACCACTCCGACGGTCAGGCACGTGGATGACTCACGTACCCACCCGGACGTGAATGTCGGTACGAAGATCGACGGTGTGGGCACCCTGCCGTCCCAGGAGATCACGAAGCCGGCGACCAACCTGCCTCCGTCGATGCCCGCTTCGGGCGGAGGCAATGGCGGGACGATTCCACCTTTGGTCTCGGGCGCGGTTCCTCCTGCTTTCGGCACCTCGACGGGACGCACCTCGGGATTCGGCGGAGCGACCGGGAGCAGATCCCCGTTTTCGGCGCAGGGACGTGCGGTCAACTCCGGTGGTGCGACCGGCGGGCGTGGCAACACAGGCCCGATGGGGCGTGCCGCCGCAACAGGACAGTCGGGCATCCGGAGTGGTGAAACAGCGGCAGGCAGATCACCCCTCGGCCGGGCAATCTCCGGTGGAACGCCTCGCCCCGTCGGCGGGCCGGTGGGCGGCCGGGCCGGTGGGCCGACTTCCACAGGGGCGGCACGTGGCAACGGCGTCGTCGGAGGAAAGCCCACCACAGGCGCTGCCTCGGGAGCGAACGGAACCAGGGTGCCTCGCGGCACGGTTGTCGGTGCCGAGGGTAACTCCAACTCCCGTACACCTGCGGGCAAGATCGGTCAGCGCGGGGTCATCGGGGCGCCGAAATCCACCCCAGGCGCGCGCCCGGGACAGTCGGGTCGGCCCGCCGTGGGCAACTCTGACGGCGTGGTCGGCACTCCCAAGAGCCGGCCTTCCAATGTCAGGGGCGTCGGTAGCACCGGAGGCGCACCGGGGGTTCCGAGAGGGTCGGCGGGAAGCCGGCGCAGTGCGAACCGAGAAGACCGGGAGGGCGAGCGTGAGCAAGATGCGCAGCGGCGCAACACGCCGCCCGCGACCGACTGACCACGAGCGAGGATCAGCAGAAGCATGACAGGGACCAGCCCGCGTGGCAGATCGACCGCGTTTCTCCAAGGACGTGCCGGAAGACGAGTGTCGGCCGTGTGTGCCGCACTCGGCGCTTTCGCCATTGTGTCTTCGGGGCTGGCTCCGAGCGCGGTTGCCGCCGATGTCCAGACGAAGCAGTGGTACTTGGACGTTATGGACGCGAAGGGGATGTGGAAGGTAAGCACCGGCAAAGGCGTCAAGGTTGCTGTGCTAGACACTGGTGTAAACCCGGACACTCCATCCCTCAAGGGTCAGGTGCTTGTGGACGGGGCGCATCAGGCCGTCTCGTACAACGCCACCAATGACTATCTGGGCCACGGGACCACCATGGCGGAGATGATTGCCGGCACCGGCGCCGGAGGCGGTCTGCAGGGCCTGGCCCCCGGTGCGAAGGTCGTGCCTTACCGAGTGCTGACCAAGGGCGTGAAGAACAAGACCGACGTAAAGAAGACACCTTCGACCGCCGATGCGATCAAGGCTGCCGCGGACAGCGATGCCCAGATCATCAGCATGTCGTTCGGCGGCGACATCCTTGACCCGGACGAGGCCAAGGCCGTTAAATACGCCCAATCCAAGGGCAAGTTGATGTTCGCCGCTACGGGAAACGATGCTGAGACCAAGAACTTCATCGGCTACCCGGCCGCAGATCCGTACGTCGTCGGCGTAGCCGCAGCCGACAAGGACGGCAAGGTGGCCGACTTCTCGGAGCACGGCAACTACGTCGATCTGGCGGCCCCGGGTCGCAACGTTCCGGTGTGGTGCGACGCGACATTCAAGTCGTACTGCGTCAGCGGTGGTACCAGCGCAGCGACCGCCCTGGCCTCAGCCTCCGCCGCCCTCATCTGGTCCGCGCACCCCACCTGGACGGCCAACCAGGTGCTGGCCACGCTCATCGACACCGCAGGCCGCGACTGGCCGAAGAACAAGCCGAGCAACTACCTCGGCTACGGCCTGATCCGCCCCCGCAAGGTGCTGGAGAACAGCAGCATCAACCCGGGTGCCGCCGGCACGGACCCGCTCAGCTTCGAGAATGGAACCGGCGTCACCGGCGCCTCGCCCTCCGCCTCCGCATCGACCTCGTCCAAAGCCCTCAACCCCACCTCAGGCGGCCAGACCTCAGCCGCAGCATCGACCTCCGACTCGTCCGGCAACACCACACTGTGGATCGCACTCGGCGCCGCAGCGGCCGTAGTCGTGCTAGGCGGCGGAGCCTTCGCGGTGGCTCGTTCGCGGCGAGGCGCATGAGAGTTCGTACACAGGGTTCACCCGACCAACCAGCGCTTCACCACTCGGTGCTGCGCCCCAGGAACACCAACCTCTCTCGCGAAAGGGAGTGCCGAGATGGCTGACGGCCGCAAGCTTGATGACGCACATGTACAAAAGCTCCAGACGAACGTCATCGACAGGTACGACAACGTCAAGAAGCACCTCCAGAAGCTCCAGGGCTGCATCGACATGATCGAGGCGAACTGGACGGGCCACGGTGCCAACGCGTTCAAGACCAAGCAGCACGAGATCAACGAGCACATGGCCGGGATCGGCCGCATGCTCGACGACTTCCTGAACGGCATTCACCTCACCAAGCAGGACAAGGACAAGTTGGAGGACGAACTCCACTCCACGATCTCCAGCATCGAAGTGGACGCCGGTGCGAAGACCTCGGCGCTCAACCTCTACTGACCGACCCGAGCGTCGCACCCGGACCGCGAGGTCCCTCTCACATCGTCAAGGAGATGAGGAAACATGACCGGCACACCGCACCTCCAGGATCTCGCCGTCAAGTACGGCACCCTGGACGCGCTCGCCACTGAACTCGGCAACCTGGCCAAGCAGTTGGAGAGCGACCTCACGGCACTGAAGAAGGGCGTCCACGACGCGGCCGAGGGCTGGGCCGGTGACGCCTACGAATCCTTCAACCGGAAGTCGAAGGAGTGGGACAACCACACCACCGCCATCCACCAGGCGCTGCTGTCCATCACGCAGAAGGTGCACCAGGCCGGCGGCGACTACCGCGGCGGCGACAAGAAGGCCGCCAGCTTCTTCGAGTAGGACAGGCTGACAACAGCAACGCCGGGGTGGGCACGCACGGGAGGTGCCCACCCCGCTGTTGCGTCTCTGAGCCGCACCGCGGGGTGAGCGGAACAGCAGCTCAACTCGCCTGCCCGCACCCCTCCTTGGCCATAGCGCTAGGGAAGTAGGACCCCAGGAACGAACGCAGCGCATCCCGCCGCTCCGAGGTCTTCGCCGGAGTCTTCTCCTGGAGTTGCACCAGCGCGACGAACTTGCGCTGTCGGCCTTCGTACGTGCACGCGGCCACCGCCAGGGCTCCGTTGTCGGCCACTCTGGCGCTGTCACCGATGTCGACGGCGGCGGGGTTGCCGAGCCGTACCAGGGCCCGGTCCTGGACCTTGATGGGGTCGGTCTCCGCGGGGACGACGTCGCCCGACAGGTAGACGACCAGTTTGCCGTCCACCGACAGACGGCAACGCGGGCTCTCCTGACCGGCGTTGTAGGACCGCTGGGTGAGCTTCTGTCCGTCCGGCAGGAAGGGCGACAGAAGGTCCGAGTCGACGGTCACTCCGCAGACCTTGCCCGGAACGGTGTAGGCGCGGGAGTCCGAGTCCGTACAGCCGGCCGTGGCCAGGACGAGCAGCGTCACCGCAGTCGCGGCAGTAGCGGCAGTCGCCACGCGGCGCGCCGAAGGTCCTGATGCACCCGTGATCACTGATTGCCCGCCAGTCCCTGAGCCCGTGCGTTGCCGTCGAAAGCGGCACCGTTGATCTCGGAAGTCAGTGTGTATCTGTTGCTGTCGCCGTGGTTCGGATGGGCGTCGATCCACAGGTCGCTGAGTTTCTGCAACTGGTTCTCCCGCGCGGTGAACACCTCGCCGTTCTGGCGTGCGTTGTCGTCGTCGATACGGGCCTGCTCGTCCAACTGCCATTGATACGCGAGGGCATCGACCCCGCGCTGGGCCGCGTCGCCGACGACCGGAATGAAGTTCACGGCGCCGCCGAAGCCGTGGTAAAGCCATTTGGCATTCCACGAAGGATCGTCCTTGTCGGTCGCCAGGGCCTGATAGCGGGCCTCCTCCAGGAAGCCCACCGTGTGCCCGGCTCTGAGCAGGGTCTCCTTGGGGTCGCTGGGGTGGTCCGTGTAGATGTCGCGGACCATCTCCTTGTTCAGGCCGTCGTTGAGGATGCCGTAGGCGTGCTGATCCCGTGACACCTGTTTCGTCACTTCCAGCAGCTGGTGCCGGTCGAGCTGGCGGGGGTCACCGGGATCGTCCGCAAGCGAACTCGCCGTGTTGTGCACCTCGTCGCCGTAGTTCACCAGCACTTTCGCCATGTCGTCACGCATCTCGGGGGCGAAGTCGTCACCCGTGCCGGAGATGATCTTCAGCGACCGGTCGAGGACGCTCCGGTTCTCGGCGCTGTGGTCCACCGGAACGGCATGGGGATCATTGGGGTTGACACCGGTGGCCGCGGCGACGAGCGCGTTCCCGGTGGCGTCGCGTGACTGGTTTCCGTCGTGACTGTCCAACGGTGTGTCGTCGAACGTGGGGCGGTCTTTGAGAACCCATTCCGCGTTGTCCTGGGGCTGGGTCTCGTTGAAGAAAGCGGTCGCCGCATCCGGGCTGTTCGACAGGGCTGTCATGAAACCGGTCATCGGGTCCCGGCCGAAATCCTCGCCGATGAAATTCATCTTGGGCATGGGCGGCCCGCCACTGCCGTTCCAGTAATGGTCGGGAAGCCGCATCTTCTTCTCGGTCGAGACGAGAGCGTTCCCGTACCTGTCCAGGAACGCGTCGTCGTAGTCCCCCGTACGCATGAGATTGCTCATCAGCTGGAAGCCGTAGACCTGCGTCCCGCGGGTCTGGATACGGTCGTCCGCCAGGTTGACCATGCCGTCCTCCCACTGCCGCATGGCCGGTGAGTCCGACCGCGTCGCTCCCGCGAGGGTGAGGCCGAGGTTCTTCTGGAAATCGCCCAGCTGGTCCAGGCGGGCCCGCTGGAGATCGCCTCCGTCGGAGGGATCGGAGAGATCCGCCCAGAAGTCCAGCACGCCTTTCGGGCCCAGTGTGGTGGCGAACTTCTCCTGGAAGAGGGGATCGTTCCTGTATCCCGCGAGCTGCCGGTTGAGATCGTCGAATTCCTCGGGGGACATGGAGTCCCCCTTGGTCTTGATGAGATTCGCGTATTTCTCGGCATCCTGGAGCGCCTGCGCGGCGGAGTCCCGGTCCTCGTACGCCGCGCCGGAGAAGCCGTACTCGGCCTCGTCCGCTATGGCCCGCAGCGCGTCGGAAGCGGTGTCGTCGCTGTGGGTCGCCCTGCTGAGGAGGCGTTTGACGTCCTCGCACAGTTCGTCCACGTCCTGTTGGCTGTGCTCGGGAACCGTGGTCCCCTTCGCGGCGCGGTCGGGGTGGATGTTCATGGTGACGGTGAAGGAGCCGTTGCCGGTGTCCATCACGGTGAGATTCTTCTTGAGACCCCGTGAGATCGTCTCGACCAACTGATCGTGGTAGCCGACGAGTTCGTCGTGGGTGTCCTTGAGAATGTTGTAGATCGTCGTCGCCTGGGTGTGGGCGTCGGTGAACTCGCCTGCCGTCTTGGTGATGAACTCGCGGGAGACGGTCGCGTTGACACCGGACCAATTGGCTTTGTCGGCCAGCCCCTTGAGACCTTCGCGCGCATCCTTCTCAAGGGCTTCCAGGCGTTTCACCACACCGGACCAGTCGTCTACGGCGGTGCCGAGCGAAGCGAAGTTCCCGAACCGGAGCGTATCGAGGTCCATCAGTGGCCCGTCCCTTCACTGAAACCCTTGTCCAGTGTCGAGATGCTGCTGATCTGACCGGATATGTAGAACTCGTCGCCCTGGTGCGCCTTTTTGGTGTAGTCCATGTGGTTGGAGATATGGGCGCACGCGTCGAGCAGACTCGTGAGCTGCTCCTCCCACCGCTTCTGTACGTGGTCCACCGCCCCGCCGAGCCTGAACCCCTGGGCCGTGAGATCCGAGGCCGCCGTCTGGCTGCTCGACCAGGCGTCACGGCCGTACCGGCCCAGGTCCTCCCAGAGCTTGAACGCCCGGTCGCCGATCGCTGCCAGATCCTTGTGGCTGACGGTCAGATCACCTTGCGGTGTGCTGCCGCCGCCGTCCGCCGGAAGCTGGTCGATCCGCATGCGTGTGGACTGCTTCCGCGCGGCCTGACTCTTCAGCTGTTCCCACTCGTCCCATGTCACGCGTGGACCCCTTCCCCGTGCCCCCGTAGGACCCCGCCCGTCGGACGGGACCAGTCCGTCAACCTACCCAACAGGCCGGTCCGGAGCCTGAGTTCAAGGAACCGGACCGGCATCGGCCGGGCGTCAGTACACCGTCTCCGGCACCAACCCCGTCTGCACCAACGGCTTCCCCCGCTTCCGTGACACGAACACCCCTCGCCCCGCGGGCATCGGCCGAGGCCGCACCCCGCCCAGGACGTCGCCCTCGCCGGGGTCGCCCGCCAGGACGACGCCCTGGGCGCCCAACTCCTGCATGCGCTGCATGAACGGCTCGTACGCGGCGCGTCCGGCACCCGCCGTGGAGCGGGCGATGATGAAGCGGACGCCGACGTCACGGGCGAACGGCAGCATCTCCGTGAGGTTGCCCAGCGGGTTGCCGCTCGACGTGGAGACGAGGTCGTAGTCGTCCACCACGACGTACACCGTCGGGCCCTGCCACCAGCTCCGCTCGCGGAGTTGCCGGGCCGTGACGTCGGCCGTCGGGGTACGGCGCCGCATCAGGTCCGCCAGGGCGACCATGTGATGGTCCATGGCGTTGGACATGGGGATGTACTCGGCGAGGTGTGAAGCGGGCGTCGCGTCCAGCAGGGAGCGCCGGTTGTCGATGACGAAGAGCTTCGCTTCGTCGCCGGTGTACCGCTCCGTCAACTGCTTGACCAGCAGCCGCAGCAGGTTCGACTTGCCCGACTCGCTCTCGCCGAAGACGAGGAAGAACGGGTCCTGCTCGAAGTCGACGAAGACCGGCTCCAGGTTGTTCTCGTCGATGGCGAACGCGACGCCGCGCTGCGGGAACCGGTCACCCGGCGGCAGTTGCGCGGCGGCCAACTCGCGGGGCAGCAGCCGTACTTCGGGCGCGCCCGGCGCCTCCCAGTGCCGGGACACCTCGGTCGCCAACGCCTGGGTGGCGTCGGCCAGGTCCGTGTCCGAGACCAGGCCGTCGATGCGCGGCACCGCCCCCATGAAGTGCAGCCGCTGCGGCGACACACCGCGTCCCGGGACGCCGGTCGGGACGTTCACCGCCACCTTGCGGTCGATCTCGGAGTCCATCGTGTCGCCGAGCCGCAGTTCGAGGCGGTTCATCAGGTGGTCCTTGAGGTTCGCGCGGACCTCCATCGACCGGGACGCGGTGAGCACCAGGTGGATGCCGAAGCCCAGGCCGCGCGCGGCGATGTCCAGCACCGCCGCCTCCAATCCCTCGTAGTCCGCGCGGAAGTTGCCCCAGCCGTCGATGACGAGGAAGACGTCGCCCCAGGGCTGGTCCGTGACCGAGATCTGGCCGCGCGCCCGGCGGGACCGGAACTCCGCGATCGACGGGATGCCCGCCGAGCGGAAGTACTCCTCGCGGCGCGTCATCACGCCGTAGACCTCGGAGACCGTGCGCCGGACCTTCTCGGGGTCGAGGCGGGAGCCGATGCCGCCCACGTGCGGCAGGCCGGCCACCGAGGAGAGACCGCCGCCGCCGAAGTCGAGGCCGTAGAACTGGACTTCGTGCGGGGTGTGGGTCAGGGCGAAGGCGCAGATCAGGGAGCGCAGGAGGGTGGACTTGCCGGACTGCGGGCCGCCGACGATCTGCATATGGCCGGCCGCGCCCGAGAAGTCGATCCACAGGTGGTCGCGGCGCTGCTCGTACGGCTTGTCGACGAGGCCGACCGGGACCACCAGCCGGCCCGCGCCCTCGTAGCCGGGCTGGGTGAGTCCGCGGCCCGGCACCGCCGTGAGGCCGGGCAGGAGGCCGTCCAGCGAGGGCGGGCTGTCGAGCGGCGGCAGCCACACCTGGTGGGCCGCCGGACCCTGCGCCTCCAGCCGGCGCACGATGACGTCGAGCACGGTGTCGGCGAGCGCGTCGTCGATGTCCGGGGACTCGGTGCGCTGCTGCGGCACCGCCGTGTACCGCACCGGCACCTCGGCCGCGGTGAACAGCACCGGCTGCCGGTCGACCGGCAGTTGACCGGCACCGAACGTCGCCTGCGGGGAGTCCGAGCGGTAAGTACCGGACACATAGGCGGCCTTGAACCGCACCATCTCGTCCGTGCCGTACTTCAGGAAGCCGGACCCGGGGACGTTCGGGAGTTCGTAGGCGTCCGGCACGCCCAGCGCCGCCCGCGACTCGGCCGCCGAGAAGGTGCGCAGGCCGACGCGGTACGACAGATAGGTCTCCAGACCGCGCAGCCGGCCCTCCTCCAGGCGCTGCGAGGCCAGCAGCAGATGCACGCCGAGCGAGCGGCCGATCCGGCCGATCTGCACGAACATCTCGATGAAGTCCGGCTTGGCGGTGAGCAGTTCGCTGAACTCGTCGATCACCAGCACCAGGGAGGGGATCGGCTGCAGCGGGGCGCCCGCGGCGCGTGCCTTCTCGTAGTCGTGGATGTTGGCGTAGTTGCCCGCGTCGCGCAGGAGTTGCTGGCGGCGGTTGAGCTCGCCGCGGATGGAGTCGCCCATGCGGTCGACCAGCGTCAGATCGTCCGCGAGGTTGGTGATCACGGCCGCGACGTGCGGCATCTGCGCCATGCCGGCGAAGGTGGCGCCGCCCTTGAAGTCCGCGAGGACGAAGTTCAGGGTCTCCGAGGAGTGGGTGACCGCGAGGCCGAGGACCAGGGTGCGCAGCAGCTCGGACTTGCCGGAACCGGTCGCGCCCACGCACAGCCCGTGCGGGCCCATGCCCTCCTGCGCGGCCTCCTTGAGGTCGAGCATCACGGGCCTGCCGTCCTCACCGAGCCCGATCGGCACCCGCAGCCGCTCGGCCAGCGAGCGCGTCCGCCAGGTGCGCTTGGTGTCGACGGAGGCCGCGTCCCCGAGGTTCAGCAGATCGGTGAACTCCAGGTTGGCGAGCAGCGGTTGGTCGTCGTCCCCACCGGACGCCATCCGCAGCGGCGCCAACTGCCGCGCGAGCGCCTCGGCGGACTCGTACGACAGGGCGTCGGGAGTCCCTTCGTAGACGTCCCCGTGACCGGACTCCAGATGCAGCGACGTCGGCTGTACAACGATGGAGAGCTCGCCGCGGACCGCGGCCGGTTCGCCGGGGACGACGTCGACGAGCGTCACACCCTGCAGGCCCTCGGGGTTGGCGAGGACCGAGTCGGGGGGCAGGGAGACCCCGTCGAGGACGACGACGATGTGCGGCTCGTCCGGCAGTGGCGCCGCGTCGGGGTGGAAGCGCGGCCGGCCGGTCAGCCGGGCGGAGATCAGGTTCTCCAGCTCGCGGAGGTCGCTGTCGATCAGCCGGCGGGTGCCCGCGCCGTCCGTGGCACCGGGCGCCTGCGCGTGCGGCAGCCACTTGGCCCACTCCCAGTGCGGCAGGGACTCCCTGGCCGCCGCGACCACGATCACCAGGTCCTCGGGCGAGTGCAGCGCGGCCAGCGAACCGGCCAGGGCCCGGGCGGAGGACCGTACGGACTGCTCCTCGCCGCTGATGGTGAGGTAGGAGAAGGCGCGCAGGGAGACCGCCATCGGCAGGTCGTCGAGGGTGCCGTGGACGGACAGGAAGCGCTGCATCGCGCCCGCCGTCAGCGGCTCCAGCTGCTCGACCCCGCCGGTCTCGGGGGCGATGAGCGGGGTGGCGAGCGACTGCCGGCCGAGGCCGATGCGCACCTGGCCGAAGTCCTCGTCGCCCGGCCGCCGTTCCCACACCCGGCTGCCCTCGGCGACCAGCGCCCAGAGCTGCTCGGGGGAGGGGTGGAGGTAGTACTGCGCGTCGCGCTGTGCCCGGGCGGTGTCCAGGGCGGTCCGCCGGGTCTGCGCCAGGTAGCGCAGATAGTCGGTGCGCAGATCCGCCAGCTGGCCCTGGTTGCCGCGGCGGAAGCGGACCACCATCGCGATGGACATGGCCACCGTCGAGACGATCATCACCATGCCCATGATCTTCATGAACGGCTGTCCGTTCGTGAAGAAGAACACCACCGAGCCACCCATGCCGAGCGTCGGCAGCAACTGCATCAGGACGCTCTCCTGATGCCCGCGGGGCAACTCCGGCGGAGGCTGCAGGACGATCTCCTCCGTGGGCACCTCGGACGGCAGCGCGCGCGGCGGGCGCTTGACGACGATGTGGCTCACTGCTCACCAATTCCCTTGCGCGGCCCCGGGACTACCGTCCGCCACCCCGTGTCAGGCGGACGCAGGCCGCCGCGCGATCCTACTGACTTCGCGCGGGACGGGTGAGCGGTAGGGTGCCGGATGTTCGCGTGAGCACACGCGAACCAGGCTGGAAAAACAGGGCATTTCGCGTGATGTGAAGGTCTGCGGAACGCACCGCGCGACACCTTCACGAAGCAGACGCACCATCACCATTGAGGGGGAGCAACAGGTGAGCATCACGGCCTCCGCGGCGGGCGGGCCCGGTACCGGAGCCCCTGTCGGCACCGGCCCGGGGCTCGGTTTCTGCCGGGTCACGATCGTCGCGCCCGACAGCCGGATCGACGTGGCCCTGCCCGACGACATCCCGGTCGCCGACATCTATCCGGAGATCCTCAGGCTCTCCCGGCAGAGCCCCGCCGACGGTGCGCCGGTCGGCTATCACCTGGTGCGCCGGGACGGCACCGTCCTCGACAGCTCCCGCACGTTCGCCGGCCAGCGCATTCTCGACGGCGAACTCCTCACCCTGCGCCCCTTCTCCGAGTCGCTCCCGCCGGCCGTGTTCGACGACGTGTCCGAGGCGGTCTCGGCCGCGGTGACCCGCGAACACACCCTGTGGGGCGGCGAGTTGACCCGTGCCGCCGGCCTCGTCGGCGGCGGTGTCCTGCCGGCCCTGCTCGCCTTCGTCGCCTGGACCGCCGACCCGCGCCACGACATGAACAGCCTGCCCGGCATCCTCGCCGCGGTCGTCGGCGTCCTGCTGGTCGTCCTGGCGTGCGTCCGCGCCCGGGTCTACGACGACCGTGCCTCCGCCATCGCGCTGGGACTCGGCGCCCTGCCCAACATCGGGGTGGCCGGCTCGGGCCTCCTGCCGCTCACCGACGGCCAGGGGATCGGCAAACTCCAGTTCCTCCTCACGTGTGCGGCCGTGCTGGTGGCCGCCGTCGTCCTCACCCTGTGCTCACCCGGCGGGGACGCGCCGTTCGTCGCCCTCGTCTTCGCGTCAGCGGTCGGCCTGATCGTCGCGTTCACCGCGATCCGCGCCCACTGGACGCCGTCCGAGATCGCCGCCCTGTGCGCCCCCGTCGCGGTCGGCGCGCTGGCCTTCCTGCCGGGCCTCTCGATGCGCTTCGCGCGCCTGCCGATCGGCTTCGACCCCCCGAACACCGCTCCGCGCAGCGCGTACGGCGCCGAGCCCGCGGCGCAGGAAGCGGTCGACACCGAACGCGTGACCGCCCAGGCCCGCCGCGGTCACGAACTCCTCGTCGGCCTCGTCGGCGGCTGCGCGGTCACCGCCCTCGGGGCCACGGCCGTCCTGGGTTTCTCCGACGACGTCTGGGCCCAGCTGCTCGCCCTCGCGACCGGTGTCGCGCTGCTGATGCGCGCCCACCTCTTCCGCTACACCGCCCAGGTCGCCCCCGTCCTGGCCGCCGGACTCGGCTCCCTCGTGCTGCTGGGCCTGGGCCTCGCGCTCAACCCGCCGCACTCCCTGATCCACGAGGCGCTCAAGGGCGACCGCGGCGGCCTCGACATCCGTACGATCTGGCTCGTCGCGGCGATCGCGGCAGCCACCGCGCTCGTGACCTCGATCGGCCTGATCGTCCCGCGCAGCGGTCTCACCCCGTTCTGGGGGCGCTTCCTGGAGATCGCCGAGGGCTTCGTCCTGCTGACGCTGGTGCCGCTGGCGCTCGCCGTCTTCGACGTGTACGCGACGGTCCGCTCGCTGACGAGCAACTGACCCGGCGCCCCATGGGCGCGGAAGACGACAGAGACCGCCGCACAGGCGCCGAAAGGATTCGCCCGCGTGAGCTTCGGCCCACCCCCCTCCCCCTACAC